>NZ_JARVSS010000017.1:0-189707 GCF_030209095.1 Pseudomonas sp. lyk4-R2A-8 | reverse complement strand
GGAGGGGGCAAGCCCCCTCTCACATTGATCAGTGATCGACATGACAACTCGGTCAGCTATGGGAGGGGGCAAGCCCCCTCTCACATTGATCAGTGATCGACATGACAACTCGGTCAGCTGTGGGAGGGGGCTTGCCCCCGATAGCGATAGTCGCCATCAGCAGATCTAGCGGCTCTGCAGCGATTCCAGCAACTTCACCGTCGGATACCCATCCGCCGGCCAGCCCAGTGCCTGCTGCGCCGCGCGAATGGCCTTGCGGGTATTGGCGCCAATGATGCCGTCCGGGTTGCCCGCGTCATAGCCTTTGGCGCTGAGTGCCGTCTGCAGGTCAATGCGCTGCGTGCGGCTCAGGGGCAGTTCATCCTTCGGCCATTCGCCACGAATCACGCCACCGCCGCCAAAGCGCTCGGACAGCAGGCCGACCGCCAGCGCATAGGACGAAGAGTTGTTGTACTTGAGGATCGCGCGGAAGTTATCCAGTACCAGGAACGCCGGGCCACGGTAACCCGCCGGCAGCAGCAGCGCGGCGGAGAGTTGATCGACGTTGGGCGGCATGCTGGCGCCCGGTGGCAATTGGATGCCCAATTTCAGCCATTCGGCGACGGTCTTGCGCGTGCCGCCGTCCGCCAGGGCGTAATCGAAGCTGGATGGCAGTTGCTTGACCTCAAAGCCCCACGGCTGGCCTTTCTGCCAGCCGGAGCTTTGCAGGTAGTGGGCGGTGGAGGCAAGGGCGTCGGTCGGGCTGTTCCAGATATCGCGGCGGCCGTCGCCGTCAAAGTCCACGGCGTGGGTGTTGTAGGTGGTCGGGATAAATTGGGTCTGGCCCATGGCCCCGGCCCAGGACCCCTTCATCTGGTCGGCGGCGATATCGCCGTGTTGGATGATCTGCAGCGCCGCCAGCAATTGCGCCTGGGCGAACGCCGGTCGGCGGCCTTCGTAGGCCAGGGTCGCCAGGGAGCGGATCACCGAATTGTTGCCCTGGAACTGGCCGAAGTTACTTTCCATGCCCCACACCGAAACCAATGCCTGACGGTCGACGCCATAGCGTTGTTCGATGCTTTGCAGGATGTCGGCATATTTGATCAGCAGCGCCTGGCCATTGCGCACGCGTACCGGCGACAGGGCGCCGTCGAGGTATTCCCAAACCGGGCGAGAAAATTCCGGTTGGCTGCGGTCGGCGCGTATCACCGCCATGTCAGGGGTGACATTGGCGAAGGCCGTGTCGAACACCGCAGGCGCGATGCCGGCCTTCAGGGCCTCCACACGAAAGCCGGCCTGCCATTCGGCAAAGGTCTGGGTCGGTTGGATATCCAGGTTGTCCACGGCCAGCGGGGCCACGACAGCGGGCGCTACCACAGGGGCGGTCTGGAGTGAGGGCAGGGGCTGGGCGTCGGCGGCGGTAGGTTTTTCCGCGCAGGCGACGAGCAGGATGAGGCTGGAGGCAGCAATCAATTGGCGCAGGTGCCAACGACGGGAAAGACTAGAGGGCATGCACAGGTCCAGGGATTACAAATCAGGTGCAGACCTTATCATGCCAAAGGGGCGCTTGCCTTCAGGCAGCCAGAAAGTAAGAAGCCTCCCAGCTGTTAGACTGGAAGGCTTCGCGGCGGTAACTGCCTTTGCCCTTGCCGGCGCGTTCCTGACGGCTGCGGAACAGTGGCTGGGCGATGATGGATTTGGCCTTGTTGGGGCCATGCTTGGATGGCTTTTTGCTCATGGTCGGTACTCTCGATAGGTGGTTACAACGGCGCAAATCATCTGCCGAAGTTTGACCGCTGTAAAGCCCGACACGTTTTTCGAAATGTTAACGCGGTCAACAGGTGGGAGGGTTATTCGGCGGGAAGTGTCAGGCGTTGCCCGGACATCAGCAGCGCCAGACGACTCAGGCTCATCCACGGCGAGCCGGCCGCTTGTCCTTTGATCTGCGCATCGATGCGCTGAGCTTCCAGCAACAGTTGCGCCCAGCGTTGCGCCGAGTGCCGTTGCAGGGCTTTGCTCATCAAGGGTTTGCGCTTGTCCCATATCGGCGGCCGGGCCTGGCTGAAGCACTTGTCCAGCGGCGTGCCCTGGCTGTATTGCAGGGAAATATTGGCCAGCACCCGCAATTCACGGGCCAGGGCCCACAGAATCACCGGCGGCTCCACCCCTTCGCCGCGCAGGCCTTCGAGCATGCGCAGGGCGTGGGCGGGTTCGCCGTTGAGAATCGCATCCACCAGTCCGAATACGTCAAAGCGCGCGCTATCCGCCACGGCGCCCTGGACGGTTTCGACGGTAATCTGCCCGTCTTCTGCCATCAGCTTGAGCTTTTCGATCTCCTGGGCGGCGGCGAGCAAGTTGCCTTCGACCCGTGCCGCAATCAGCTCGACCGCGTCCTGGGTCGCTGCCAGCCCCGATTGAGACAGGCGCTGGCGAATCCATTGCGGCAACTGGTTGCTGTCCACCGGCCAGATCTGGATGAACTGGGTCTGTGCACCTTCGACCAGGGCCTTGCCCCATTTGGTTTTCTGCGCACTGCCGTCGAGTTTGGGCAGGCTGATCAGCAGCACGGTGTCCTCTGCGGGGCGCGCGCAGTATTCCATCAAGGCGGCGGCGCCTTTGTCACCGGGCTTGCCCGAAGGCAGGCGCAGTTCCAGCAGGCGCTTTTCGGCGAACAACGACATGCTCGCACCAGCTTGCAGCAACGTGCCCCAGTCGAAACTGGCGTCCGCGCTGAAAACCTGGCGTTCATCGAAACCTTGCTGGCGTGCGGCCGTGCGAATGGCGTCCGCGGCTTCCTGGCACAGCAGCGGGTCATCGCCGCTGACAATATAGACAGGCGCAAGGCCACCTTGCAGGTGTTTGGCGAGTTGGGCGGGAGCGAGTTTCATAGGCAGGGCGAACGGGGCGCCTGGGGCGCCCCGTCGGGCTTACTCGACCGGAACCGGTACTTCGACAGGCGATTGTTTCGGCGTGTTGTCTTCGTACTCTTGGGCTGCTTTCAGGGCATCGGCTTCGGCCTTGGCCTTGTTGTCAGCCGTACGTTGCAGCTCCTCCAACTGCTGCGGAGTGAGCAATTGCAGGCGCAGCATCATGCGCTGGATCAGCTCGCGACGCATTTCCTTGCGCACTTGGATAACTTCCGAATCCGAACCCACCAGGTTGTTGCCATCGTGGCTCACGACCTTCTGCACCTGGATCTTGTCACCCATCAACGGCAGGTGGTCACGGCCCTGCACTTCAAACATGAGCAGGGTGCTCAGTTCGACGTCCGAGGCACGGCCGGCACTGGCGTAGCTCAGGTTACGCTGGGTTTCTTTCTCGTCCACCAGCACCAGCTTGTAGGGCGCACCGGCGTAGACGCGCACGCCGCTGTTTTCCAGGACCTGACGCAGTTGCGTCACGGTTTCGCCGTAGGCGTTGCGGGCACTGAGATCCAGTTCCTTGATCGTCAGGTCGTTGGTGCCGGTACCGCGCAGTTGGAAGCCGCAAGCGCTCAGCAGCACGGCAAGGCCCATAACCAGCAGATTGCGTTTGATCATTTTGTTGCTCCCCTTGAAACCAGGCGGGCCTTTTCGCGGCCCCGAAGGTTTAATTCGGCGCAGGGCTCAAGCCCTGCGCCCGATCCGATTAGCTGGCGACGATATTGACCAGTTTGCCAGGCACAACGATTACTTTGCGAATCGTCAGGCCTTCGGTAAAGCGCAGCACGTTCTCATTGCTGCGCGCGGCCGCTTCGACGTCTTCGCGGCTGGCGCTGGCCGGCATGTCGATCTGGCCACGCAGTTTGCCGTTGACCTGGATCACCAGTTGCAGCGTGTCCTGGACCAGGGCGCTGTCATCGGCCACCGGCCAGCGGGCGTCGATGACGGCGTCGCTGTGGCCAAGGCGGCTCCACAGTTCGTGGCTGATGTGCGGCGTGATCGGAGCCAGCAGCAAGGTGACCGTTTCCAGGCCTTCCTGTACCAGCGCGCGGTCCTGCTCGGTAGCCTGCGGGGCTTTTTCCAGCACGTTCATCAGCGTCATCACCTGGGCGATGGCGGTGTTGAACTTGTGGTTCTGGCCCACGTCCTGGCTGGCTTGCTTGATGGCCAGGTGGATGCTGCGGCGAATGGCTTTCTGCTCGTCGTTCAGCGCGGCTACGTCCAGCCTGGCCGGCAGGCCCTGGCTTACGTGGGCATGGGCCAGGCGCCAGACGCGCTTGAGGAAGCGGTGCGAACCTTCCACGCCGGAGTCGGACCATTCGGCACTCATGTCAGGCGGCGAGGCGAACATCATGAACAGGCGGCAAGTGTCGGCGCCGAACTGGTCAATCATCGACTGCGGGTCGACGCCGTTGTTCTTGGACTTGGCCATCTTCTCGGTGCCACCGATTTCCACCGGCAGGCCGTCGGCGATCAGTTTGGCGCTGATGACCTTGGCTTTGCTGTCACGCTCCAGCTCGACGTCCGCCGGGTTGAACCAGGTATAGGCGCCATTGGCTTCACGGCGATAGTAGGTCTCGGCGATCACCATGCCCTGGGTCAGCAGGTTCTTGAACGGCTCGTTGGATGTCACCAGGCCTTCGTCACGCATCAGCTTGTGGAAGAAACGCGCGTACAGCAGGTGAAGGATGGCGTGTTCGATACCCCCGATGTACTGGTCCACCGGCAGCCAATGGTCGGCTGCGGTTTTTTCCACCAGGCCGCCTTCGTAGTGAGGCGAGGCGTAGCGCGCGTAGTACCACGAGGACTCGACGAAGGTGTCCATGGTGTCGGTTTCACGCTTGGCCGGCAGGCCGCATTTCGGGCAGCTGCATTCGTAGAACTCGGGCATGCGCGCCAGCGGCGAACCGGCGCCGTCCGGCACTACGTCTTCAGGCAGAACTACCGGCAGTTGATCTTCCGGCACCGGCACGTCGCCGCAGCTGGCGCAGTGGATGATCGGGATCGGGCAGCCCCAGTAGCGCTGGCGGCTGATGCCCCAGTCGCGCAGGCGGAACTGAGTGCGCGAGGCACCAAGGTTTTTCTTGATCAACGCCACTTCGACAGCGTCGAAAGCGCCGGCGAAATCCAGGCCGTCGAACTCGCCGGAATTGATCAGCGTGCCGTGCTCGCCGTAGGCGTCCTGCCACGGTGCCGGGTTGGTATCGCCCGAGCTGGTGCGCACGACTGATTTGATCGGCAGGTTGTACTGGGTGGCGAATTCGAAATCGCGTTCATCGTGAGCCGGCACGGCCATGACCGCGCCATCGCCGTAGTGCATCAGCACGTAGTTGGCGACCCATACCGGCAATTTTTCGCCGGTCAGTGGGTGCTCGACGAACAGGCCGGTCGGCAGGCCTTTTTTCTCCTGGGTGGCGACGTCGGCTTCGGCCACGCTGCCACCTTTGCATTCGGCGATGAACGCCTGCAGCTCAGGGTTGTTCTGTGCGGCCTGGGTGGCCAACGGGTGTTCGGCGGCCACGGCGACGTAGGTCGCGCCCATCAGGGTGTCCGGGCGGGTGGTGAACACCTTGAGGGTGCCCGCTTCGCCGATGGAGTCGACGTTGTACGGGAATTGCACTTCCATGCCCTTGGATTTGCCGATCCAGTTGCGCTGCATGGTCTTGACCTGCTCCGGCCAGCCCGGCAGATCATCCAGGCTCGACAACAGCTCATCGGCGTAGGCGGTGATCTTGAAGTAGTACATCGGGATTTCGCGCTTTTCGATCAGCGCGCCGGAGCGCCAGCCGCGACCGTCGATCACCTGTTCGTTGGCCAGCACGGTCTGGTCGACCGGGTCCCAGTTCACGGTGCCGCTCTTTTTATAGATCACGCCTTTTTCGAACAGGCGAGTGAACAGCCATTGTTCCCAGCGGTAGTAATCCGGCTTGCAGGTGGTCACTTCGCGCGACCAGTCCACCGCCAGGCCCAGGCTGCGCAGCTGGGTCTTCATGTAGGCGATGTTTTCGTAGGTCCACTTGGCGGGCGCTACGTTGTTTTTCATCGCGGCGTTTTCTGCCGGCATGCCGAAGGCGTCCCAACCCATGGGTTGCAGTACGTTCTTGCCTTGCATGCGCTGGTAGCGTGAGATCACGTCGCCGATGGTGTAGTTACGCACGTGCCCCATGTGTAGCTTGCCGCTGGGGTAAGGGAACATCGACAGGCAGTAGAACGTCTCCTTGCCCGGCTGTTCACTGACTTCAAAGGACTTCTGCTCGTCCCAGAAGGCTTGGGCGGCATTTTCTATTTCACGGGGCTGATATTGTTCGTGCATGGCTACTTTTTGAACTGAATAGGGGTGGCCTAATCCTCTTCGGTGCATTGTCCAGGGAGATCGACACCCAAAAGCGGCGCGTCGGTGCCCGAACCTGCGGGAAGTGGAGTTACAGGAAGCGCCGTAGCATACATGACCCCACTCTATCGAGGGAAACCCTGATTGCGCGCCCGAGGCCGTCTGTCGCGGCGCCGGGCAGGCGCAGCCACGGGGGCTACGCTGTTTATTGGGGAGCAAGTCTTTCTTCAATGAGGTGAGGGGATGGTTGAATCGCAGCGAATCGCAACGAAACCGGAAATCTACGAAGGACTGATCGACCGATTGGGTCGTGCATTGGATGCAGCGAGAACGGCTGGCCGATTGCGGGATGAGCGGCCTGTTGAGTTGGAACTGCGTGGTTTGAGCCGCGCGGAGTTGGAACTGATCAAGGCTTACCTGGAACGCAACAAGCGCAGTGCGCCTCCCCTGGCAACCCCGCCGGTCAAGGAGCCCACGCACTCTGCCAAGGTGGTGTGGCTCAAGGATGTGTCCGAGGGTCGTGGCCGGGAAAGGTTTCGGTCCGCCCGCAAGCAATAAGCTCTCCCCATGAACAGCACCCTTGTACACCGTCACAAATGTCACCGTCAGGGCTGTCGCTGAACCGCGCTACACCTTAGGCTTCGGGCATCTATGGAGATGCCCGATGCCTATTCGCTATTTCATCAAACAGTTGCTCCTGCCGCCCGGCATCCTTTTGCTGTTGCTGGCGCTTGCCTGGTGGTTTCGTCGCAGCCGTCCCAGGCTGGCCGGCGCGTGCTTTGCCCTCGGGTTTGGCGGTATGTGGCTGATCAGCCTGCCCGTGATGGTGGAGTGGGGGGCGCGCGCGCTTGAGACCGAGCCACCGCTGGCCCGTGAGGATTGGTCGAGCCTGGCCCAGCGTGCCGACGCCATTGTCGTGCTGGGCTCCGGGCGCGAGCGCGGTGACTCGGCCTGGGGCGCCGACCAGCCTACCGGTATCGGCCTGGAGCGCCAGCGCTATGCCGCACGCCTGGCCAAGGCATCGGGGTTGCCGGTGCTGACCACCGGCGGCCTGCATTACGGCACGCCGCCCAGCGAAGCGCAGTTGATGGCGGTGTCGATGCAGGATGACTTCGGTGTGACCGTGCGCTGGAAGGAAGAACGCAGCCGGACCACTTGGGAAAACGCGCAGATGAGTGCCGAGGTGCTGTTGCCCCAGGGCATCAAGCGCGTGGTCGTCGTGACACAGGCCTGGCACATGCCGCGTTCGGTGTGGAGTTTTGAAAAGGCCGGCTTTACCGTCGTGCCCGCGCCGGTGGGGTTCCTGGGCGTGGACAACGCCCGGCCGCTGGGCGGCTGGATGCCCGAGTTCAAGTCGGTGTGGCAGAGCGGGCAATTGATCAACGAGGCGGTAGGGCAGGTGGGGTATCGGTTGTTCTATCGATAACACCGCAGGCCAATGTGGGAGGAGCAAGCCTCCTCCCGCATTGGGTTTGCGTGTGTCGTTAGACGGTTTTGGCCATCCGGCCTGCCAGCAGCGCCCAACCAAACAAAACCAGGCACATGATGATCAGCGGCCACGAGCGCCATTGCAGATACGGCGTGAGCTCGTGCATCGGCACCACTTCGCCGTACAGGATGCCGCGTTCGAACTGCGGGATCTGCGCAGTGATCTGCCCAAACGGGTTGATCAGACCGGTCACGCCATTATTGGTGGCGCGGATCATCCAGCGACCGGCTTCGAGCGCGCGCATCTGCGCCATCTGCAGATGCTGCAACGGGCCGATGGAGCGCCCGAACCACGTGTCGTTGCTGATGGTCAGCAACAGGTCGCTCTGGGCCGAGAGGCCTGCGGCGAATTCCGGGTAAACCACTTCGTAGCAAATGAACGGTGCGATCTGATAGCCCTTGGCTTGCAGCATCGGCTGGTCGGACGGGCCGCGCGCGAAGTCGGACATGGGCAGGTCAAAGAACGCGATCAGCCCGCGCAGCATGTCCTGCAGCGGTACGTACTCACCGAAAGGCACCAGTTTCTGCTTCAAGTAGGTGCCGTCGCCTTCGCCCACTACGGTAATGCCGTTGAAATAGCGCTTCTGGTGGCGCACTTCCTGGCGAATCGGCACACCGGTGATGAGCGCGGTATGCCGATCGGCGGCAAACTTGCCCATCATGCCCAGGTAGCCCTCTACCGACTCCTTGAGCACCGGCACGGCGGTTTCCGGCCATACCAGCAGGTCGACAGGCTTGGACGTGAAGCTCATGTCACGGTACAGCGCCAATTGCGCGTTGAGCTGCTCCGGGTCCCACTTCATGCTCTGCTCAACGTTGCCCTGAATGGCCGCCACGCTGAGCGGGGCGCCAGAAGGGTTGGTCCAGGCGTGATGCTTGAGGGCCAGGCCGATAGCCCACGGCGCAACCAGCAGCACCAGGCCCGCGCCGACAAACGCATTGCGCTTGCCGGCCAGCAAGCGCGGCAGGTTGCACAGCAAAGCGGCTGTGAGTGCCAGGGCAAAGGAAATCAGCCACATGCCGCCGACGGGCGCCAGGCCGCTGAGCGGGCCATCGAGTTGGCTGTAGCCGGAGTAGAGCCACGGGAACCCAGTGAGGAACCACCCGCGAAACGCCTCCTGGCCCACCCACAATGCGGCAAACGTGAGTGCATCCGCCAACGGTGCTTCATTGCGACGCAACCAGCGCGCCCACAGCCAGGCCGGCAGGGCGAAGAACCAGGCAATCGCAGCGGTGAACAGCAGCATCAGGAAACCCGCCAGCAGCACCGAGGCGCCGCCGAAGTGGTGGATGCTGTAGTAGATCCAGCTGGTGCCGGCACCGAACAGGCCGAAACCGAAGCACCAGCCGCGCCCCAGGGCCTGGCGTGGGGTCAGTTCCCGCAGCCCGACATAGAACAGTCCCACGGCCACCAGCGCAAACGGCCATAGGTCGAATGGCGCCAACGCCAGGGTGGTGATGGCGCCGGCCACCACGGCCAGCAGGTTACCGGGCCAGCCGGGTGCGATGAGACGGCGCATGTCAGTCCTTAGCGGGCGATAGGTGTCAAACGAATCAAGTGGATACGGCGGCTGTCGGCATTCAGGATGCGGAAGCGATAAGCGCCGATCTCGGTGGTTTCGTTACGCTTGGGCAAGTGCCCGAACGCACTCATCACCAGGCCACCCACCGTGTCGAACTCATCATCGGAGAATTCGCTGTCAAAGAACTCGTTGAAGTTCTCGATCGGCGTCAACGCCTTGATCAGGAAATCGCCACTGGGCAGAGGCTTGATGTAGCTGTCTTCTTCGACGTCGTGCTCGTCTTCGATGTCGCCGACGATCTGTTCCAGTACGTCTTCGATGGTCACCAGGCCCGCCACGCCGCCGTATTCGTCGATCACGATGGCCATGTGGTTGTGGTTGGCACGAAATTCACGCAGCAGGACGTTCAGGCGCTTGGACTCCGGCACGAACGTGGCCGGGCGCAGCAGGTCCTTGATGTTGAAACTGTCGCCGTTCTCCTTGAGGATCAGCGGCAGCAGGTCCTTGGCCAGCAGCACGCCCATGACGTCGTCATGGCTTTCACCGATGACCGGGTAGCGCGAGTGCGCCGAGTCGATCACGGCCGGGAGGAACTCCCGCGGGGTCTGGGTCGCCTTGATGCTGATCATCTGCGATCGCGGGACCATGATGTCCCGGACCTGCAGGTCAGCCACCTGGATGGCGCCTTCGACGATGGCCAGCGCTTCGCTGTCCAGCAACTTGTTCTGATGGGCCTCGCGCAGCAGCTCCAGCAGCTCCTGGCGGTTTTTCGGCTCGTGGGCAAAAGCCTGGGTCAGCTTACCCAGCCAAGACTTTTGCCCGTTGCTCGATCGGTCTTCGCTCATAGCGATTACTCTGAATCCTTTGTTGTTACAGTTGAGTGTTTTTTACGCTTCGTCATCTGCGTAGGGGTCCGGATGACCCAATTGGGCAAGCAACGTTCGTTCCAGTGCTTCCATTTCCTCGGCTTCATCATCGTCTATATGGTCGTAACCCAAGAGATGCAAGCAGCCGTGGATGACTAGATGGGCCCAGTGGGCCTCAAGTTCCTTGCCTTGTTCCCTGGCTTCGCGCTCGACGACTTCGACGCAGATCACCAGGTCACCCAGCAATGGGATGTCCAGCAACTCGTCGGGAACGTCGGCGGGGAAGGACAGCACGTTGGTCGCGTAGTTTTTCTGACGCCAGGTGTGGTTCAGTTCGCGGCCCTCGGGCTCATCCACCAGACGAATGGTCAGCTCCGAGTCGGCGGAGCGCTGGCGCAGCGCCAAGGCGCACCATTGCCGGAACTGTTCTTCGCTGGGGGCCGGCGCTTCGGTGGCCAGTTGCAGGTCAAGCTCAAGCATCGCGGCGAACGTCCTTGGCCGGTGCGTCATCGCGGTGGTCGAAGCGCTCGTAGGCTTCGACAATGCGCTGCACCAGCGGGTGGCGCACCACGTCCTTGGGCATGAAGTGCGTGAAGCTGATACCCGGCACGTCCTTGAGCACCTCGATCACCTGGGCGAGGCCCGACTTGGTACCTTTGGGCAGGTCGACCTGGGTGACGTCGCCGGTAATCACGGCCGTGGAACCGAAACCGATACGGGTGAGGAACATCTTCATCTGTTCGACGGTAGTGTTCTGGCTTTCGTCGAGGATGATGAAACTGTTGTTCAGCGTCCGGCCGCGCATGTACGCCAGCGGGGCGATCTCGATCACTTGGCGCTCGATCAGCTTGGCCACGTACTCGAAGCCGAGCATCTCGTAGAGCGCATCGTAGAGCGGGCGCAGGTACGGGTCGATCTTCTGGGCCAGGTCGCCGGGCAGGAAACCGAGCTTTTCGCCAGCCTCGACCGCCGGGCGTACCAGCAGGATGCGGCGTACTTGCTCGCGCTCCAGGGCATCCACCGCGCAGGCCACGGCCAGGTAGGTCTTGCCGGTGCCGGCCGGGCCGATGCCGAAGTTGATGTCGTTGCCGAGAATCTCTTTGACGTAGCGCTGCTGATTCAAGCCGCGCGGGCGAATCATGCCTTTCTTGGTGCGCAGGGCCACGCTGGCTTCGGCCACCGGGTTGTTGGCCAGGTCTTCCACGGCCGACTCCTGCAGGTACAGGTGCACGGTTTCCGGGGACAACTCGCTGCCCTTCGTCTCGCGATAGAGACGGCGCAGCAGGTTTTCTGCGGACGTAGTGTGTTGGGGTTCACCAATGAGCTCGAACTGATTGCCGCGGTTGCGGATCTCGATGCTCAGGCGTTGTTCGATCAAGCGCAGGTGCTCGTCGAACTGTCCGCACAGATTGGCGAAACGGCGAGCCTCAAACGGCTCGAGGATAAAACGATGGGGTTCTGCGATGGGTGCGTTCAAGGTTGCTTTTAGCCGCCCTTTGGCTGTTTAGGTGAAAGAGAGGATAACGCCAGTGACGCGGGTACGAAAGCACTTACGTCATTGGATGTTGCACGGTTCCAATGTGGAGGGGGCAAGCCCCCTCTCACATTTATTGCACCAGCGAGCCGCGCAACGAGTGCGGCTGCGCCGCGTCGATATGCACATCGGCAAACTGACCGATCAATGTCGGATTATCGCAGCGGAAGTTGACGATCCGGTTGTTCTCGGTACGGCCCTGCAATTCTCCAGGATCTTTCTTCGAGTAGTCAGTGACCAGGATGCGCTGGATCGAACCGACCATTTGTCGGCTGATCTCGAAGCCCTGCTGGTTCAGGCGGTGTTGCAGGGCATTCAGGCGTTCTTTCTTCACCGCCTCCGGCGTTTCGTCAACCAGGTCGGCGGCCGGGGTGCCGGGGCGTTGGCTGTAAACGAACGAGTAGGAGAAATCGAAGCCGACGTCTTCGATCAGCTTCATGGTCTGCTGGAAGTCTTTCTCGGTTTCACCGGGGAAGCCCACGATAAAGTCCGAGCTGATGCAGATACCAGGCACCGCCGCGCGCAATTTGCGCAGTTTGGATTTGTATTCCAGGGCGGTGTGGTTGCGTTTCATGGCCGACAGGATGCGGTCCGAGCCCGATTGCACCGGCAGATGCAGATGTTTGACCAGCTCCGGCACCTCGGCATGGGCCTGGATCAGGCTGTCGGAAAACTCCAACGGGTGCGAGGTGGTGTAGCGAATGCGCTCGATGCCATCAACCGCCGCGACCACGCGGATCAGTTCGGCGAGGTCCGCCAGCCGCCCGTCGTGGGTCTGGCCGCGATAGCCGTTGACGTTCTGGCCCAGCAGGGTCACTTCACGCACGCCGTTCTCGGCCAGGTGGATGATTTCCGCCAGCACATCGTCGAACGGTCGGCTGACTTCTTCACCACGGGTATAAGGCACGACGCAGAAGGTGCAGTACTTGCTGCAGCCTTCCATCACCGATACGTAGGCGCTCGGGCCATCGATGCGCGGCTCGGGCAGGTGATCGAATTTTTCGATTTCAGGGAAGGAGACATCGACCTGCGGCAGCTTGGTCACGCGCGCGGCATCAATCATCTCGGGCAGACGGTGCAGGGTCTGTGGGCCGAACACCACGTCGACATAGGGCGCGCGGTCGCGGATCGCGGCGCCTTCCTGGCTGGCCACGCAACCGCCGACGGCGATCACCATGTCCGGATTGGCCAGTTTCAGTTCGCGCCAGCGGCCCAGCTGCGAGTACACACGGTCCTGGGCCCGTTCGCGGATCGAGCAGGTATTGAGCAGGATCACGTCGGCATCTTCGGCGCGGGCGGTGACTTCCAGGGCCTGGTGTTCGCCCAGCAGATCGACCATGCGCGAGCTGTCGTACTCGTTCATCTGGCAACCGTGGGTTTCGATGTAAAGCTTCTTGGCCATGGGAATCGTCAACTGGTGGTAAAGAACCGCGCATTATAGGGGGCATGCCCATTGGTTCCTAGCGTTGTGCATCGGGTGCCATGCTATAGTTCGCGCCCTCTTTTATATCCCCGATGTGTTGTTCGCCCACCATGACCAAACGTGAAGCTCCAATCTACAAGGTGATTTTCCTCAACCAGGGCCAGGTGTTCGAAATGTACGCCAAGCAGATCTATCAAAGTGATCTGTGGGGGTTCCTGGAGGTGGAAGAGTTCGTCTTTGGCGAGCGCACCCAGTTGGTCGTCGACCCGGGCGAGGAGAAACTCAAGGCGCAATTCGAAGGCGTGGTGCGCAGTTTCGTGCCGATGCACTCGATTGTGCGCATTGATGAAGTCGAGCGCCTGGGCACGCCGAAGATCAGCGAAGCGCGAGGCGTGAGCAACGTCATGCCGTTTCCGATGCCGATGCCTGAGAAGTAGAGCGTTAGAGTGCGTCGTGCCCTTCGCGGGCTTGCCCGCTAAGTGGCCGTCAGATGCACCGCAGAGTCAGGGCAGGGGTGAGAACGGCGAACGTCCGTCGGCGCTCTGCAATTCCAGCAGGTACTTGCGGAAGATCTGGCCCAGCACCTGGGTCGCCACTTCCAGCTCATCGCGCTTCATGTGCTCGGCGACCTCGTCGGCCGTGTCCAGTGCGTCTTCGGCGCCGTTCACCGCCGCCATCTTCAATACGATGTACGCCTGGACGTTATTGACCGGCACCCCTTCACCGCGCATGTACATGTTGCCCAGCTCGAATTGCGCCTGCGCGTGACCTTGCAACGAGGCTTTCTCGAAGTAACTCAAGGCTTTGTTGAGGTCCTGGGCTGGGTTTTTGCTGTCGTGGTAATACGCGCCCAACTCGTATTGCGCCTGGGCATCGCCCTCGTCAGCCTGTTTCTGGCACGCGCTCAGGGCTTCGGCCTGGGTGTCTGGCTGGGTATTGAGGGTGCAGCGACCCATCGCTGGGATTAACAACGAGTTGCCGCCTGCTTGTGCATGTGCCAGCAGCGGCTGAAGGAGCAACAGGCAGCCCAGAACCAGGGTGCGGCCGGTGCGTTTCATGGGAATCGACTTACCTCTGACGGGGCGCGCGGACCCTCGCGGGATCCAATAAGCGCGCATTATGAAATAAGCAGGCCCCTGCTTACAAAGTCTTTACTCGTTTTTCTGCTGGTTGGGCAAGTTATCTGCTGGATTGCGGATGATTTCTTGCGAAAAAGCCGGAAATATCTGTAAGCAAAGCGCCCAGCCAGGCGCCACGTGGGTGGCGCCTGGTAGATACGGCCGTTTATTTCAGCGCGGCAAAGGCGCGTTCAGCGGCGTCCAGGGTCAGTTTCAGCTCAGCGTCGCCATGGGCGATCGAGGTGAAACCGGCTTCAAACGCGCTCGGCGCCAGGTACACGCCGCCTTCAAGCATCAGGTGGAAGAAGCGTTTGAACAGGTCCGCATCGCTGCCCATCACGTCGTCGAAGGTGACGATATCGTCGGCGCCGCTGAAGTACAGGCCGAACATACCGCCGGCCTGGGTGGTGACGAATGGGATACCGGCGGCATCGGCGCGCTGTTGCAGGCCGTCCAGCAGGCGGGTGGTGTAGTCGGTGAGTTCGGCGTGGAAGCCCGGACGGCTGATCAACCGCAGGGTTGTGAGGCCGGCGGCCATGGCCAGCGGGTTACCCGACAATGTGCCAGCCTGGTACACCGGCCCCAGCGGCGCGATGTGTTGCATGATCTCGCGCTTGCCGCCGAAGCAGCCCACCGGCATGCCGCCGCCGATGATCTTGCCAAAGGTGCTCAGGTCCGGTGTGACGCCGTAGTGCGCCTGGGCGCCGCCTAAGGCTACGCGGAAACCGGTCATCACTTCGTCGAAGATCAGCACCACGCCATGTTTGTCGCACTGCGCGCGCAGGCCTTCGAGGAAACCCGGGGCCGGCGGTACGCAATTCATGTTGCCGGCCACCGGCTCGACGATGATGCAGGCCACGTCCTGGCCCACTTCGCTGAGCATCTGCTCGACGGCGGCGATATCGTTGAACGGCAGGGTCAGGGTGTGTTTGGCGAACGCCGCCGGCACACCGGCCGAGCTCGGTACGCCTTGGGTCAGCGCGCCGGAACCAGCCTTGACCAGCAGGCTGTCGGAATGGCCGTGGTAGCAGCCTTCAAACTTGATGATGCTGTCGCGACCGGTGAAGCCGCGGGCCAGGCGAATCGCACTCATCGTGGCTTCGGTGCCGGAGCTGACCATGCGCACCATCTGCATCGACGGCACGATCGAACACACCAGATCAGCCATCTCGGTTTCCATGGCGGTCGGCGCGCCATAGGACAGGCCGTGTTCCAACTGCCTGCGTACCGCGTCCAGCACGTCCGGGTGGCTGTGACCGAGGATCATCGGGCCCCAGGAACCCACGTAGTCCACGTAGCGCTTGTCATCTTCGTCGGTGACGTAGGCGCCTTCGGCATGCTTGAAAAACAACGGCGTGCCGCCCACGCTTTTGAATGCACGCACGGGGGAGTTCACACCGCCGGGGATGTGTTTCTGGGCATTGGCAAACAGGGTTTCGGAACGGGACATAAACGGGCTCTCTACACTGAAGATTTAAGAAGGTCGTTGAAGGCGCGGGCGCGGCGCGTCACTTCCTGGGTGCTGTCGGCGCCGAACAGGCCATGGACCACCGCGAGCAGGTCGGCACCGTGCGCCACCAGCGGCTCGGCGTTCTCGAGGGTGACGCCGCCGATCGCACAGATCGGCAGGTGCAGGCGCTTGCGCGCATCGGCGAGCATTTGCAGGGTGGCGGCCGGCGCACCGGGCTTGGTGTTGGAGTTGAAGAAGCGGCCGAAGGCGACATAGCTGGCGCCTTCCCTGGCGGCCTGCTCGGCCAGTTCGATCTGGCTGTGGCAAGTGGCGCCGATGATGGCTTTGGGACCGAGCAGTGCGCGGGCCGGGGTGAGCGGGCCATCGGTCTGGCCCAGATGCACACCGACGCCCAGGCGCGCGGCCAGTTCGGCATCGTCGTTGATGATTAATTGGGTTTTGTAGCGCGAGCACAGTTCCCGCAGCGTTTGAGCTTCGCGCAGGCGGCGCGCTTCATCGTTACTTTTGTCGCGGTACTGCAGCAGCGTCACGCCGCCGTCCAGCGCCGCTTCGACGTAAGCGAGGAATTTGCCGGCCAACAGTTGGCTGTCGGTAATGGCATAAAGGCCACGTAATTTCATCGGGCATGTCCCTTGAAGTGGCGAGCAGGCGCCTACGAGCAGAAATCCAGCGGCAGCCGGCGCGGAACGAACTGGCCCTGGCCGAGTTGTTCAGCATCACGCAGCGTGCGCCAAGTGTAGTTGAGGGCCGATTGCACGGCGCTGGCCAGGCCTTCGCCCTGGGCGATACGCCCGGCCAGCGCACTGGCCAGGGTGCAACCCGAACCGTGATAGCTGCCCGGCAGGCGCTGACAGGTGAAGGTCTGGCGCGTGCCGTCGCGGCTATACAGGCGATTGTGCACTTCATGCTCGTCGCCATGCCCACCGGTAATCAACAGGTGCTGGATAAACGGCAGCAGCTTGTCGGCGCACTCGTCCGCCGTGCCTTCGGGCAGTTCAGCGAGGATGCGGGCCTCGGGCAGGTTCGGCGTGGCAATCAGCGACAGAGGCAACAGCCGCTCCCGCATGGCGTAGCCCACTTCATCCTTGCCCAGGCTGCCGCCGCCGCCGGCACGCAGCACCGGGTCGCAGACCACCGGCAGGTGCGGGTGCGCCTGCAGCAGCTCGACCACGGTGTCGACCATCGCGGTGGAGCCGAGCATGCCCAGCTTGACCGCGGCCACCTCGGAGTCGCTGAGCACGGCGTTGGCCTGGGCCAGCACCCACTCGCGGTCGAGCACGCGGAAGTCGCTGACGTTGACTGTGTTTTGCACGGTCAGCGCGGTAACGGCCGCAGCGGCATGACAACCCTGGGCGAGCAGGACTTCGATATCTGCCTGCAGGCCGGCGCCACCACTGGGATCATGGCCGGAGAGACAGAGGACAACAGGGCGAGAGCTGTAGATATTCATGGTGGGCGAGCTTACCACCAAACGCTTTTTGCGTGGCCTTCGGGCAGTGCTTGAATTTCACTCTGAAGGCTTCGGGCTTGCGCGGCTTTAACGGCCAAAAAACCATGCTGAAAGCCTTGTCCTAGAGCCTTTCAAAAAATTATTTCAATGGTGTCCAATGGCCTGCAACGGCTATGCTAGAGTGAATCCAAACAACTTATCTGTACCGCCGGTGTACGTCTTCTCAAAAGGAATGGGGGGCCTTTGCCATAACCGGACATGCCACGCTGGGGCTCTATGCGCTATTTGCTGATTCTATTGTTGTGCGGGCTGCCCATGCTCGCCGGCGCCATCGAGTTCAACCAGGACACCCGAAGCCTGCCCCTGGGCCGAGCCTTGCAAGTGCTCGAAGACCCGTCCAACAGCCTTTCCATTGCCGAGGTCAGCGCGCCGTCCGCGGCCGTGCAATTCAAACCTCACGATAAAGACACCCTCAACGCCGGCTACTCGCGTTCGGTGTTCTGGCTCAAGCTCAATCTGCATTATTTACCCCACGACACCGAGGCTCAGCGCACCTGGCTGCTGGAGCTGGCGTACCCGCCGTTGGACCACCTCGACCTGTACCTGCCCGACGGCCAGGGCGGTTATCGTCTGGCCAGGCGCACCGGGGATGCACTGCCGTTTGCCAGCCGCGAGATTCGTCAGAATAATTACCTGTTCAAACTGGATTTCACCCCAGGCGAGGCCAAGACCGTTTACCTGCGCCTGCAGAGCGAAGGTTCGATCCAGGCGCCGCTGACCCTCTGGTCCAGTACCGCGTACCTGGAGCAGCAGCCGCTGCGTCTGTATGTGCTGGGCCTGATCTATGGCGTGCTGCTGGGGATGCTGGTCTATAACCTGTTCATCTACCTGAGCGTGCGCGACACCAGCTACCTGTACTACATCTTCTATATCGCTTCGTTCGGCATGTACCAACTGTCGGTCAACGGCGCGGCGGTGGAATATTTCTGGCCGAACAACCCTTGGTGGACAAATGCCGCGACGCCATTTCTGATCGGTGCGTCGGCATTGTTCGGCAGTCTGTTTGCGCGCAGTTTCCTGCACACTGCCCAGCACAGTCGCTGGATCAACCGCGTGCTGCTGGCGCTGGTGGCGTGCGGCGCCGTGGTGATGCTGCTGTCGTTGATGGCCAGCTACGCGCTGGCACTGCGTCTGGCCACGGGCCTGGCGTTGGTGTTTACCGTGAGCATCTTTGTCGCCGCCATCAAGGCCTGGTATTGCGGCCAGCGCGTTGCGCGCTATTTCATCATCGCCTGGTCGGCGTTCCTGCTGGGTGGGGTGGTCAACACCCTGATGGTGCTGGGCTATCTGCCTAATGTGTTCCTGACCATGTATGCCAGCCAGATCGGCTCGGCAATCGAGGTGGCGCTGCTGTCGCTGGCCCTGGCCGACCGCATCAACGCGATGCGCGAGCAGCAGGCGCAGATTCTGTTCGATGCCAGCCAGAAACTCGAAGTGCTCAACTCGCAACTGGCCCGCAGCAACCGGCTCAAGGATGAATTTCTCGCCACCCTGACCCACGAACTGCGCACGCCGATGAACGGTGTGATCGGCTCTCTGGAGCTGATGCAGACAGTGCCTCTGACCCACGACCTGGCGCAATACCATCAAACCGCCGCCGGTTCCGCGCGGGACATGATGCGCATGGTCAACGGCATTCTCACCCTCACCGAATTGCAGGCCGGACGCCTGAGCGCCCAGCAACGCGTGTTCAGCCTGCGTGGGGTACTCGACAGCCTGCGCCAGCAATTCAATGCCAGCGCCCAGGCCAAGGGCCTGGCGTTTTCCATCGACGTCGCTGATGAACTGCCGGACCGCCTGGAGGGCGACGTCGACAAACTCATCCAGTGCCTGGATTGCCTGCTGGACAACGCGTTCAAATTCACCCACGAAGGCTCCGTGCGCGTGCGGGTGGTGGGCGTGCCCCACAGCGACGGCAGCGTGCGCCTGAGCTTTATCGTGACCGACACCGGCATCGGCTTTGCCTCCCTTGACGGGGCCACGTTGTACCAGCGTTTCTTCCAGCTGGACGGTTCGAGCACCCGAGAGTACGGCGGCATGGGCATCGGGCTGGCGATCTGTCGGCAGTTGATCGAACTGGTCGGCGGGCGCCTTACCCATCATTCCGAACCCCACAAGGGCAGTCGTTTCCAATTGGAAATGGAGGTGCGCCAGTTGCCGTCCGAGTCCAGGCCTGCCCTGGCCGGGCAGCGCGCACCGCAGGACTGCACGGTGTTGCTGGTGGATGACAACAGTGTCGGCCAGTTGGCGGTGCGCGGCATGCTGCTCAAGCTCGGCTACCGGGTTAAAACGGTAGGCAGCGGCCCGGCGGCGTTGGAGGCGTTGCAGGCGCGATGTGTCGAGGCGGTGGTGTTGGATATGCCTGACGGTGAATTCTCGTTGTGTTGTCAGATCCGTGCCTTGCCCGGTTGCGCGGAACTGCCCGTGATCGCCTTGAGCACGTCGCTGACCGCGCCCGAGCGCGAGCGTTGCCTGGGGATCGGGGTGACCGAACGCATAGTCAAGCCGGTGCGCTTTGACGCGCTGCAGGCGGTGATGCAGCGCTGGGTGCTGGGCGCGGCCGAGGGCGAAAGCGCCGGGTATTCGGCGCGTATGCCACTTTTTTAAGCGCAGCAGCGGTGCTTAACTGAAAAAACCGGCCCTAACCGAACGTGGCCTTTTTCCAGGACGCCCGTGATGAACCTGCATCAATTTGCCGAAACCCACGACGTGACCAACCAGCCGCCCTCCCTGGACGGTGTCAACCTGTACCGCATCGACTTGCCCCTGCAAGAGTGGTCGCGTCGTTTCGGTGCCGGTTGGGCGCAACCGCGCATCGATGCCTATGGCGCGCTGGCCGGCGGGCCGTTGATGGCGGCCGGGTTCCTGGCCAATCAGCATAAGCCGGTGTTCAACACTCATGACCGTTACGGACATCGCATTGATCTGGTGGAGTTTCATCCGGCCTATCACGAGCTCATGCGCACCGCCGTGGAGCACGGCCTGCCGTCGTTGCCGTGGGCGCACCCGCAGGCCGGCGCCCATGTGGCCCGCGCCGCCATGACCTACCTGCACAGCCAGGCCGAGGCCGGCAGCGGTTGCCCGTTGACCATGACCTTTGCCTGCGTGCCGGCACTGCGGTTGCAGCCGGACCTGGCCAAGGCCTGGCTGCCGAAAATCCTCAGCACTCACTACGACCCGCGTAATGTGGGCATCGCCCACAAGGCCGGCGCCACCATCGGTATGGCGATGACCGAGAAGCAAGGCGGCACCGACGTGCGCGCCAACACCACCCGCGCCTATCCGGTGGGCGCGGGCGGCCCCGGGCAGGCGTATGAGTTGGTGGGCCACAAGTGGTTCTGCTCCGCGCCGATGTGCGATGCGTTCCTCACGCTGGCGCAGACCGACAAAGGCCTGACCTGTTTCCTGCTGCCCCGGCACCGCCCTGGTGATACACGCAATGAGTTCTACATCCAGCGCCTGAAAAACAAGCTCGGCAACTGCTCCAACGCTTCCAGCGAAGTAGAGTTTCGCGGCGCCCTGGCGTGGATGGTCGGCGAAGAAGGGCGTGGCGTGCCGACCATTATCGAAATGGTCGCCATGACTCGCTTCGATTGCATGGTCGGTTCCAGCGCCTTGATGCGTCAGGCGCTGACCCAGGCCAGTCATCATTGCGCCCATCGCTCGGTAAGCGGGCGCGTGCTCAGCGAGCAACCGTTGATGCAAAACGTGCTGGGCGATCTGGCGCTGGAAAGCGAGGCCGCGCTGGCCTTGAGCATGCGCATGGGACGAGCGTTGGATCACTTGGATGACGAGCGCGAAAGCAAATTCGCACGGCTGGTCACGGCTGTGGGCAAGTACTGGATCTGCAAGCGCGCGCCGGCCATGATCAACGAGGCTGCCGAATGCATGGGCGGTGCCGGCTATGTGGAGGACAGCATCCTGCCGCGCCTTTACCGTGAGGCGCCGGTGAATTCAACGTGGGAAGGTTCCGGCAATGTGCAATGCCTGGATGTGTTGCGAGCGTTGTCCAAAGAGCCGGGGGTGCTGGAGGCGCTGTTTGTCGAACTGGGCGACGGGCACGGCGACAAGCGGCTGGCTCGGCATATCGAAGCGTTGAAATCCGCCTTCATGGACACCCAGGACATCCAGTACCGTGCGCGGCAGTTGACCGAGGACATTGCCGTGGCATTGCAGGCCAAGCTCTTGTTGGAGGCGGGTCATGCCGCGGTCAGCGATGGCTTTATCGCCAGCCGCTTGAGCGATTCCTCCGGCCGCGCTTATGGCGCCTTGCCGCGTGGCGTGGATGTGGCGGCTATCGTCGCCCGCTCAACGCCTTCTGTTTCTGAATAAGCGCGGTTCAAAGGTGGGAGGGGCAAGCGCTCTCCCACATTATTGAGCGCTTTCCAACGCCACTGTTTCGGTGCGGCTGGGATGCAGGCAAGATACAGGCCTGCATGTCAGAACACAGGATGCTTACCGTGACCGAAGCTTTTGTTGTCGTTAAAACCGCCGAAGAAGCCGTGGACCGGCTGGCGGCTCTGCATGAGCGGGCTACCGGCGCGCTCAATCAGGCCCTCAAGCAATACCTCAAGGACCGCGTCGAACCCGATGCCGAACAGCGTGCTCTGTTTCGCTACCCGGAACTGCGCCTGACCTACCACTGCCACGGCGAAGTCCCACAGACCACCCGCGCTTATGCCAAGGTGCAACTGCCGGGCACCTACAGCGTGACCGTTACCCATCCTGCGGCGTTCCGTAAGTACCTGCTGGAGCAACTGGTGCCGCTGATGCACGACTTCACCGTGACGGTGGAAGTGGGCGTGAGCCAGCAGAATATTCCTTACCCATACGTGGTCGAACAGGGCGATGAACTCGCCGGCTCCGGCGTGACCGCCGCCACCCTCGCGCGGGTATTCCCCAGCACCGACCTGTCGGCCGCCACCGACGGCATCGCCGACGGCCTGTATGACTGGGAAAACACCGACCCGCTGCCCCTGGCGCTGTTCGATGCGGCGCGCGTGGACTTTTCCCTGCGCCGGCTGGTGCATTACACCGGCAGCGACTGGCGCCATGTTCAACCCTGGATCCTGCTGACCAACTACCACCGCTACGTCGACCAGTTCATCCTGCATGGCCTGGAGCAGTTGCGCAGCGACCCGCGTTTTGTCCGCATGGTGTTGCCGGGCAACGTGGTCATCGACAAGAGCATGGACCACGGCGAAGCCTCGGCCATCGCGGCGGGTGTGGTCTGGCACCGCTACCAGATGCCGGCTTATCACCTGCAGGCCAGCGATGGTCACGGCGTGACCCTGGTCAACATCGGCGTCGGCCCGTCCAACGCCAAGAACATCACCGATCACCTGGCCGTGCTGCGTCCGCATTGCTGGTTGATGATCGGCCACTGCGGCGGCCTGCGCCAATCCCAGACCATCGGCGACTATGTGCTGGCCCACGCGTACATGCGTCGCGACGGCATTCTTGACCGTGTGGTGCCGCCGAATATTCCGATCCCGGCGCTGGCCGAAGTGCAACTGGCGCTCCAGCAAGCTGCGGCCCACGTGACGGGCGAAAAAGGCGAACAGCTGAAAAAACGCCTGCGCACCGGCACCGTGCTGACCTACGACGACCGCAACTGGGAGTTGCGTTGGGCCCAGGAGCGCCCATTGATCAACCTGTCCCGCGCCGTGGCGGTGGACATGGAAAGCGGCACCATCGCCGCCCAGGGCTATCGCTTGCGGGTGCCTTACGGCACGTTGCTGTGCGTGTCTGACAAGCCGCTGCACAGTGAAATCAAATTGCCCGGCTCGGCCAACGCGTTCTATGAACGCGCGGTGAGCCAGCACTTGAAGATCGGCATCGAAGCGGTGGACCTGCTGCGCAACGAACTCAACTCGCTGCACTCGCGCAAACTGCGCAGCTTCGACGAGCCGCCGTTCCGCTAAGCGGTTGGGATGGTCATTTAACGGTCAGGCCACTAGCATTGTCGGCCCTGACCGTTAGATGTTGTTCCGCCATGTCTCGTCCCACTCGCCCCGATTCGCGCCGCCCTGGCGTGAAACCTCCGTATTCCGCTGCGCGTCGCGTCGCCAAGGCGCCGCCGGCCGAGCCGAAGCTGATCCTGTTCAATAAACCATTCGATGTGCTGACCCAGTTCAGCGACGAAGGCGGGCGCGCGACGCTCAAGGACTTCATCGACATTCCCGGCATCTACCCGGCGGGCCGTCTGGACCGTGACAGCGAAGGCTTGCTGCTGCTGACCAACGATGGCCAGTTGCAGGCGCGCATTGCCGACCCTAAGCACAAGCTGGCGAAAACCTACTGGGTGCAGGTGGAGGGCGAACCCACGGAACAATTGCTGCAACGCCTGCGCGAGGGGGTAGAACTCAACGACGGCAAAACCTTGCCCGCCGAGGCCCGGCGTTTGGACGAGCCCGCGTTATGGCCGCGCAACCCACCGGTACGCTTTCGCAAAAACATTCCGACGTATTGGCTTGAATTGGTGATTCGAGAGGGGCGCAACCGTCAGGTCCGGCGCATGACCGCCGCCGTGGGCCTGCCGACCTTGCGCTTAGTGCGCGTGCGTATCGGCGATTGGACAGTCGACGGCCTCGATCAAGGCCAGTGGAAAGAAGTGCCGGCGCGTTTATAAAGCGCCGGATTCGATCAGGCCAATCACCACGCTCTTGATGATGAAAGCGGCCACGCCCAGGCCCAGCACGAAAAACAGGATGAACGAACCAAAGCGTCCGGCCTTGGACTTCTTCGCCAGGTCCCAGACGATAAAGCCCATGAAAATGATCAGAATCGTGACCAGGCCGGTCATCATCCATTCTTCAAACAGGGCGGGGTCGATGTTGTTCATGGGCTCTTCCAACGGGGCAGGCGGCGAGTATAGGGCAGTGTCACAAGCGCAACATTGACCTGGGTCGAAGTGCAATCAAAATGTGGGAGCAGGCTTGCCCCCTCCCACATTTGATCTTCATTGACCTTAGGTGCGTAGGTGGGTCAGTGGCAGCTCCGTGCTGTTGAGCACCTGGTTGAGTACAAAGCTTGAACGCACGCTGGTCACGCCTTCAATGCGGGTCAAATGCCCCAGCAACAGTTTCTGATAATGGTCCATGTCCGGCACCACCACTTTCAGCTGATAGTCCGCATCCATGCCGGTGACCAGGCTGCATTCCAGTACCTGGGGCAGGGTGCGGATGGCCGCTTCGAAGTTTTCGAAACGCTCGGGGGTGTGGCGGTCCATGCCGATCAGCACGTAGGCGGTCAGGCTCAGGCCGAGCATCTTGCGGTCGAGCAGGGCGACCTGGCGGGCGATGTAGCCGTCGTCTTCCAATTGCTTGACCCGGCGCGAGCACGGCGATGGCGACAGCCCAATCCGTTCAGCCAACTCCTGGTTGGAGATCCGCGCGTCACGCTGCAATTCCGCCAGAATACTCAGGTCATATCGGTCAAGCTTGCTCATTGGGTTGGCCTTTGTCGTAACTATTGCGGCGAATTATCTATGAAGGGTTAAAAATTGCGCAAGCACTGTTTATTGACGCAATCTTCGCAATCATCTGTCGGGTGCTGGCGCGTATCGTTAGCAACAGAATCACCGCCTGGACAACAGTCCACTGCAGCTCGCCCAATCAGGCCCGCTGCGGCCGCCGCCCCAGCAGGGTTGAGCCGGCCTCCAGGCTGCACACTGTCCACAAGACGGCGTGAGGTGAGCCAACGTCAAAAGCGTTGAGCCAGGACGAAATTCTCAAGGGGTGGCCGACGGGTCGCCCCTTTTCTTTTGCCTTAAGAAAATTGTTCTCGTGACTGATAACCTGTCTCAGAACCGGGCGAGGCTTTCCCAGTCTCATGTTCAAGCCCCGAATCGCAGTGAGGAAAAGCATGAAGCGCATCTGGCGTTTGGCAGGTGTTGGTTTGCTGGTGGTCGGTGTCGGCGCGCAGGTATTGGCCGACGAGCGCGATAACGCACCTCGCGAAGGCCAAGGGCCGCAGGGCGGTGGGCAGCATGAGCGCGGCCCGGAGGGCGGGCGGCGGCCGGAGAATAGTCCGCCGCGTCCCGAGAACCCTCAACCGCGTCCGCAGAACGAGCATTTTGACCGCGGCGGCCCGAATAGCGGTGGTCAATGGCAGGCGCGGCCGCAGGGCAACGAACCGGAGCGGCCGGCGCCACCACCGCCACCGCCGAATAATCTGCCGATCCAGGGCCGGCCCGATACCGTGCGCCAGACCCAGGAACCGCGCCAGGGTTACTACCGTGATATCCCCCGGCGCAACGATGGCAACCCACATTGGGAAGCCGGCGGCCCCGGTTCGCGTCCCGGCTACAACGGGCGTCCGGATGACCATCGTTGGCCAGGGCGCCCCGACGGCCATGGCAATGGCTGGGGCCCAGGCCCGCAGTACCGTCCGGGTTATGTGGTGGACCGCTTCCCCGACCGCAATTACCGCGTGCCGTATCGTGGCCAGGACTACTTCTTCTCCGGCGGTTACTGGTATCGCCCCCAAGGCCCGCGCTATGTCGTGGTTGCGCCGCCTTACGGCATCCACGTGCATTACCTGCCGGACTACGCGCGCGAAGTGTGGGTCGGCGGCTCGCTGCTGTTCCTCGCCGCCGGCGCCTATTACGCCTACGAAGAAAGCACACAGCAATACGTGGTGGTGCAGCCGCCGGCGGCGGTTCCCGCGCCGCAGCCTGCGCCCCAGGGCAATGGTTATGACGTGGTGGCCTATCCCGCCAATGGCCAATCACCGGCCCAGGTGCAACAGGATGGTTATGACTGTTATCGCTGGGCGGTGCAGCAAAGCGGCTTCGACCCTCAGGCCGTCACCTATGCACCCGACCCGGCGGTGGTGCAGGCCTACCGCCAGGCCCAGGGCAACTGCCTGAGCAGTCGCGGGTATCAGGTGCAGTACTAGACCTTGGCGCCTGTAACCACTTCCTGCGGGTCGGCGTGTACCAGCACTTCGGCGCGCGGGTAGGCGGCGTGAATGGCATCGGCGGCCTGGTCGCTGATGTCATGGGCCACTGACAAGGTCAGGTCCCCCGGCAGTTCCAGGTGCAATTGCACGAACCAATGGTTGCCCGATACCCGCGTGCGAAGGTCATGGGCGCCCAGCACACCGGGCACGCCACGGGCCAGCTCCAGCATGTGCTGGCTGACGTCGGGCGGCAGTTCTTCGTCCATCAGCACCGCAAAGCTTTCCCGGGCGATATGGATGGCACTCCACAAAATGTAGGCGGCGATCCCCAGGCCGAACCAGGCATCCACCTGATGCAACCCCATGGCGGCCAGCACCAGCGCCAGCAGGATGCTGCCGTTGAGCAGCAGGTCCGAGCGATAGTGCAGCGAGTCGGCGCGCACGGCGTTGGAGCCGGTTTCACGGACCACCCGGTGTTGCAGCATCAGCAGGGCCACGGTCAGCAACAGGGAGAACACAATCACGCCGATGCTCAGCCATGGCGCGCCCACCGGTTCCGGATGCTGCAGGCGCTCATAGGCCTGCAGTGCGATCAATACCGCACTGCCGCCGATAAATAACGCCTGGGCCATGCCGGCCAACGACTCCGCCTTGCCATGCCCGTAACGGTGATCGTCATCGGCCGGTCGCAGCGCGTAATGCACGGCGAGCAGATTGAGCAGCGACGTCACCCCGTCCAGCAGCGAGTCGGTCAAGCCGGCAAGCATGCTCACCGAGCCGCTGAACCACCAGGCGATGGCCTTGGTGATGATCAGTACACAGGCCACCGCAACCGAGGCGCGAGTGGCCAGGCGCAACAGCCGGGCGTGTTCGGGACTGCTGGTCATGGGCTGTCCTTAGGCGGCGGGTTGCAGGCCAAGGGCGGCGAGTTGTTGCACGCTGCCCTTGAACTGGATCAGGCGCGGGTCGTCCAGCGGCAGGCTGCGGCCGGTTTCTTTCTGAATGATGCTTTGCAGCTTGGCGTTGTCGACCTGGCCGTCGGCGCCGACGGCTTCGTGGAGTTTTTCCGGGGCGACCTGGGCAGTCTTGCCCGGCTCGAAATAGATCGCGCCCGTGGCGAAGTCGACGCCAAACGCGATCAGGCCAGGGATCACATAAAACAGCAGGCCCACGGCATCAAGCACAGCGATGGTCGGGTCGATCTTGCCGTCGATCTGGCCGCGGCGGTCGGGGTAGAAAATCGAGCCGCAGGCGGTCAATTGGCTGAGCAGGGTGACGGCTAAAACACCGCCGATGACTCGGGAAGCGATACGCATGGACAATCTCCTCAACAGGGTTGATACGCGACTATATAACACCGGCCTTGAGACCAGCGTCGGCATCCGGCAGTTCGCCGTTATACTCGCCGCTCTGCTTTGGAGCCAGTATGAATTCGTTGCCCATCGATGATGTTTTACCCGCCCTGCGTGACGCTTTGGCCAATCGCCATGAAACCGTGCTGGAAGCGCCGCCCGGCGCCGGTAAAACCACCCGCGTGCCCTTGGCCTTATTGAATGAAACGTGGCTGGCCGGGCAGACCATCCTGATGCTCGAACCGCGCCGCCTGGCTGCGCGCGCCGCCGCCGAACGCTTGGCCAGCGAGCTGGGCGAAAAAGTCGGCGACACCGTCGGCTATCGCATCCGCCTCGACAGCAAAGTCGGCCCCGACACGCGCATCGAAGTGGTCACCGAAGGCATTCTCACGCGGCGCCTGCAGGACGACCCGGCCCTGGAGGGCGTGGGCCTGCTGATCTTCGATGAATTTCACGAGCGCAGCCTCGACGCCGACCTGGCGCTGGCCCTGAGCCTGAATGGCCGCGAGCTGTTTCGCGATGAGCAGCCGCTGAAAATCCTGTTGATGTCCGCCACCCTCGAAGGCGAGCGCCTGGCCGGTTTGCTGGACGACGCACCGATCCTGCGCAGCGAAGGGCGCATGTTTCCGGTGCAGATGCGCTGGGGGCGGCCGTATCAGCCCGGTGAGTTTATCGAACCGCGCGTGGTGCAAACCGTCCTTGAAGCCCTGCATGACGAAACCGGCAGTGTGCTGGTGTTCCTGCCGGGCCAGGCGGAGATTCGCCGGGTCCACCAGCAGCTTGCCGACGCCCTGGGCGACAGCCCCGATGTGCTGCTGTGCCCGCTGCACGGCGAGCTGGACCTCAACGCCCAGCGCGCCGCCATCGACCCTGCGCCGCCCGGCACACGCAAAGTGGTCCTGGCCACCAACATCGCCGAGACCAGCCTGACCATCAATGGCGTGCGCGTGGTGATCGACGCCGGGCTCGCACGAGTGCCGCGTTTCGACCCCGGCAGCGGCATGACTCGCCTTGACACCCAACGCATCTCCCGCGCCAGTGCGACCCAGCGCGCCGGCCGGGCCGGGCGCCTGGAACCGGGGGTGTGTTATCGGTTGTGGTCCGAAGACCAGCATGAAGGCCTGGCCGCGTATGGCAGCGCGGAAATCCTCGCCGCCGACCTCGCCGGTCTGGCCTTGCAGCTGGCGCGCTGGGGCGTGACGCCCGCGCAGCTCGTTTGGCTCGATGTGCCACCGACCGCCGCGTATGCCCAGGCCCAGGACTTGTTGGTGCGTCTGGGGGCATTGAGTGAAGAAAAACTGACGGCGCATGGGCAGAAGATGGCCGAGTTGCCGGCCCATCCGCGCATCGCTCATTTGCTGCTGCGCGGGCAAGACCTGGGGCTGGCGGCCACCGCGTGTGACGTCGCCGCGCTATTGGGCGAGCGCGATATTTTGCGCGGTGCCGGTGCGGACCTGCATAGCCGTCTGGCGTTGATGTCCGGCGAAGAACGCGCACGCGGCGGCCAAGGTGGCGTGCAGCGGGCCAGGCAACTGGCGCGGCAATATCGCGGGTACCTGCGCGGCAAGCCGACGCAAGCGGTGGCCGATCCAGACCACCCGCGCTGGCTCGGCGCCTTACTGGCGCTGGCCTACCCGGACCGCGTGGCCCAGCAGCGTCGCCCCGGCGGCGCCGAATACCGCCTGGCCAATGGCCGCGCGGCGCTGTTCGCCGAGGCCGACAGCCTGATGAAACAACCGTGGCTGGTGATCGCCGACCTGGGCAGCCGCCAGGGCCAGCGCGAAGAACGCATTTACCTGGCGGCGGATTTCGATCCGGCGCTGTTCGACACGGTGCTCGCCGAGCAAGTGCGCAACGTCGATCAACTGGATTGGGACGAACGCGAAGGCGTACTGCGTGCCGAGCGCCAGCGCAAAGTCGGTGAACTGGTGCTCAGCCGCGAACCGCTGACCGGCCTCGACGAAGCCGCGCGCAGTCAGGCGCTGGTGAATCTGGTGCGGCGCAAAGGCCTGGAACTGTTGCCCTGGACCCCGGAACTGCGGCAATGGCAATCCCGGGTGATGCTGCTGCGTCAGTTGGACGCCGGCAAAACCAGCGAGTGGCCCGACCTCAGTGACAACGCGTTGCTGGCCGGCCTGGAGCACTGGCTGATGCCGTACTTGGGAAAAGTCTCGCGCCTGAGCCACTTCGCCAACCTGGATATCTCCAGCTATCTGCACAACCTGCTGCCCTGGCCGCTGCCCCAGCGCCTCGACGAACTCGCGCCGCAGCACATCAAAGTCCCTTCGGGTTCATCGGTGCGTTTGGACTACAGCGAACAGCCGCCGATTCTGGCGGTGCGCTTGCAGGAACTGTTCGGCCTGGCCGACACGCCGCGCATCGCCGGCGGGCGCCAGGTGGTGAAGCTGCACCTGTTGTCCCCGGCACGGCGGCCGGTGCAGGTGACGCAGGACTTGGCGAACTTCTGGCGCAGTACCTATGCCGAAGTGAAGAAAGACCTGAAGGGCAGGTATCCCAAGCATTACTGGCCGGATGATCCGCTGATAGCCGAGCCGACCGCGCGGATCAAACCCCGAAAGTCGTAACCCTAAGCCTTCTACATTTATTGCGCGGCGGGCAGCAGGAAGCGGGCAATCACCGGCAAATGGTTGGAAATGCGCAACGTATCCTCCTGCCGCACCTTGGCCTCCACCCGCTTGATGCGCGGGCTGTGGAACAGGTAATCGACCGTGCGATCCGGGCCGTCGATGCTCGGGTCGTTGGGGAAGTACGTCAGCCATTTCTCCCGGTCGATGCCGCTGGATTGGCTGTTGCTCGGGATCATCGGGTATTTGTCCCACAGCAGGTGCAGCTCGCTGTCCGGCGAATACTGCCCGCGTTTGCTGGCGTCCAGGCGCAGGAATTGCCCCAGCGGCAGCAGATTGAAATCGCCGCCGATCAACCACGGTGTGCCACGCCCCTCGAATTTATCCAACAGCTTGACCGTGGCCTGCACCTGTTCCTGCACGGCACTGTGCCCCGGCATATCGGGATTCAGACGCGTGTTGAGCACCGCCAGCTGTCCGCCATCGCTCAACGGCAGGTACGTCAGCAGCAGGGCGGGCTTGGGCTGGAACTGGCGGCTGATCAATCCAGCATCCGGCACCGGCAGTTGCAGGCGTTCGGCGTGTTCGATCTGGTAGCGGCTGAGGGTGGCGAGCTTGCGCCCGACGCTGCCGAAAATATGCAGGTCGGGCACGAAATCGGCTTTCCAGTCGAACGCCTGGGCGCTGCACGGGTAGAGGTCGACCAGGCGCTCTTGCAGCAACGCGAGTTGATCCTGGTAATGGGAGGGCTTGGCGTTTTCGTCGAGTTCCTGCAACAGCAGGAGGTCGGGTTGTTCATCGCGGATTATCCGCGCCACTTCATCGAGGCTGACGGCCATGTCTTCCACGGTGGGGCGCTCGTCCGGGCCGCTGCCGTCGGCGGTGTCGTACCAGAACACGTAGTTCTTGCCGGCCAGGTATTGCACGTTCCAGGTCATCACTTTGAGCGCCTGCCCGGGCAGCAGGGTAGGCGCCCGTGGCGCCACGCAACTGACGGGCAGGGTCTGCCTGGGTTCGGGGCGCCAGGTGAGGCTGTAGATCAAGGCGCTCGCCAGGCCCGCGACGATCAGCAGGCCCAGCAAGGTGATGCGCAATAAACGGGTCATCGGCTCGGCTTAGGGCGTGTCAGGGATGGCGGGAGCATATCACCGCGCGTCGGCGTCGCCACCGATCAGCATGAATAAACGGAACAGCACCACACTGGTAAACAGCTGCAGGAAACTGTGAGCACTGTCGATCAGCACACCCAGCAACGGCGCCGGCTCGGGATACGCCGCGACACTGGCGCCCTTGAGCAGCCACAGGGGTGTCATCACACACAGCAGGCACACGAGGATGCGCCAGAAATGCCCACGGGTCAGGCGCAGGCTTTCCTTCATCGCTTCCAGCGCCGGCATGCCGCGCAGCACCAGCAGGTACTCGGCAAACCCCAGCACCACCATCAGCCATAGGCCCGGCAGGAAATACAGCGACAGCCCCAGCAGAATCAACAGCGTGCTCATGGCCGTCAGCAGCGCGAAACGCGGCCACAGGGTCAGCGCCATCGCCCACACATCGCGGGTGCGCGGCGTCTGGCCACGAGTTCGGGCGTCAAGGAACAGAATCAGGGCACCGGTATACACCGGGTAGACGAGCAAACCCACTATCACGCTGTAACCGGGGAAGGCGTCCGCGCCGAGCGTATGGTCGAGCACTTGTTGCAGCACCGCTTCGAGGATCACCCAGGGCAGGCACAGCTGAACGATGGCGCCCAGGTTGCGCAGGGTAAAACGGAAGGAGTCGCGCAGTACGTCTAACGGATTCATCAGGTTCATCGCAGGCCTGTAAACGAGGGCGACACTTTAACCGATCAGCATCGAAGGGGCACAAACGTAAACCTTGAGTAAAGACCATTGAAACAATTGGTAACAGCCCCATAACTAGCACGCACCTGGCCTGATCAAGGGCAGGACCACGATTTCTACCGGCAATCTAACGAGGTCGCCATGAACAGCGAAGAGCAAACCCTGATCGATGGACTGTTTTCACGGTTGCAGCAAGCCGAAACGGACTCAGCCCCCCGCGACGCCCAGGCCGAAGCGCGGATCAAGGAGCACATGACTCGCCAACCGGCCGCCGGGTACTACATGACCCAGTCGATTCTGGTGCAGGAACACGCCCTGCAGAGCCTCGACGCGCAGAACAAGCAACAGGCGCAGCAGATTCAGCAGTTGCAGGAACAATTGCAACGCGCCAAATCCGCGCAACCCGCCGCCTCCAGCGGTGGCGGTTTCCTGTCGAGCATTTTTGGCGGCGGCTCCCGCGACGCGCAACCCACCCAGAGCGCCCCGGCCTCCACGGGCGGCGGTTGGCGCGAACCGGCGCGGCCCTCCTTCAGCCAGCCTGCGCCGCAACAGAGCTATCAGCAGCCCCCCCAAGCACCTGCCGCGCCCGTGGGCAGCGGTTTCCTTGGCGGCGCCATGAAAACCGCAGCGGGCGTGGCCGGTGGTGTGTTGCTGGCCGAGGGCATCAGCAGCCTGTTCCACCACAACCAGCAACCACAGGTGGTGGAAGAAATCATCGAGCAACCGGCGCCGGCCAGCGATCAAGGCAACTGGGGCAACGATGACCAGAAGTTCGCCGGCAACGACAGCTGGGGCGGCAACAACGCCGACAGCTTTGCCGATAGCGATTATTCCGACGACTCTTCCGTCTTCGATGATGACGATTCCTTCGTCTGACACCGCCAGGCCGGGGCGGCATAGCGCCCCGGTCTGATTTTTTCCCGGAAACTTCCCTGTGGCTGGCATACTGGCGCCTTTGCGGACCCCCGTATGCCGGGTCCAAATGGCTGTCATGGGGAAGTGCGGTGAAGAAAATTGCAGTGTTCGCCGATGTACAAAACCTCTATTACACCGTGCGCCAGGCCTATGGCTGCCACTTCAACTACGCCGCCCTGTGGGCTGATATCAGCTCCCGCGGGCATATCGTCGAGGCGTATGCCTATGCCATCGACCGGGGCGACAGCAAGCAGCAGCAGTTCCAGCAGATCCTGCGCAACCTGGGCTTTACGGTAAAGCTCAAGCCGTATATCCAGCGCAGCGACGGCTCGGCCAAGGGCGACTGGGACGTGGGTATCACCCTCGACATCATGGACGCCGCCGACCACGTCGACGAAGTGGTGCTGGCCTCCGGTGACGGTGATTTCGACATGCTGCTCGAACGCATCATCCACAAACATGGCGTTGAAGCCGTGGCTTATGGCGTGCCGGGGCTCACGGCCAATTCATTGATACGCGCCGCCAGCCGCTACGTGCCGATCGAAGGCGCGTTGCTGCTTAAATAGTTGTTTTGACGGAGTAGGAACAGGTTTGGAACGTATAGCGGTCATCGACTTTGAAACCACCGGCATCACCCCGAGCAGCCAGTGCCGGGCCACGGAAATTGCCGTGGTCATCCTTGAGCGCGGGCAAATCGTCGACCGCTACCAGAGCCTGATGAATGCCGGCGTGCGCGTGCCGGGCTTTATCGAACAACTGACCGGCATCAGCACCGCCATGTTGCGCAGCGCACCACCGGCCGAGCGGGTGATGAACGAAGTCAACGAGTTCGTCGGCACCACGCCGCTGCTGGCGCACAACGCCGCATTCGACCAGAAATTCTGGGACTACGAACTGGGCCTGATCCGCCGCACCCGCCTGCAGAAATTCGCCTGCTCCCTGCTGCTGGCCCGCCGCCTGATGCCTTCGGCACCCAACCACAAGCTCGGCACGTTGAATGCTTTCGCTCAACTGCCTCATACCGGCAAGGCTCACCGTGCATTGGCGGACGCGGAAATGGCCGCCAACCTGACGGCGCATTTGGCCCAGGAACTGCGACGTACCCATGGCCTGCGCGAACTGTCCCACGACCTGCTGTGCACCTTGCAGAAGGTGCCGGCGGCGAAGATCAATGAGCACCTGAAGAAACATCGCGGGTTCTGACAGAACAACTCCGCTGGAAATGCGGGAGGGGGCTTGCCCCCGATTGTGGTGTGTCAGTCACAGATTAGCTGACCGGTCCACCGCTATCGGGGGCAAGCCCCCTCCCACGTTAGTTATGTGTCGTTCATCGAGGCTGCACACACTCCAGAGCCTGATCCACCACTCCCTTTGCCATCTCCACAAAATGCATCACCGCCCGCTGCTGCACGTTCATCGCGTCAGTGGATGAGTGCGCAGTCTCGACCGCGCAGTGCAGTAAATCCGCCGCATGGGCGAGGGCGTCTTCAAAGCTCAGATTGTCGTTCAGGATGAAGTGTGGAGCATCCGGGGCGCAGGCTTTGAGGTAGTACTCGATGGCGCGGCGGTGGAGCAGGGCGTCTTCGCTGGGGAACTTGGATTGAGTGTCTGTTGATGCGGAAGTTGTCTTGACCATGTTGAGAACTCCAGGATGTTTGATTCGCTCCTTCCGCCAATTTCGGCTTGCACTTCCGGTCATCGAAGGGCCGATGACGCAGGCCAGATTAGTCGTGCCGCCTGGACAGAGCAAGGAACCAAAATGCGCTCGGAAATTTCCCTCATATGAATGAGATCAGTCTTGCTGGCCATTAAAAAACGCTCTCTGGTATCTGTTCAGTTATCAGAGGCAAAGAAAAGGACGCTGACTAAATGAGAACCGAGATCAGCGAAAAGGTAATTCAGCTATTCGTCGATATCATCGGCTTTATCGACCGAAGCCAGGTCACGGAGCAAACGGACTTCATCCATGACTTCAAGATTATTGATGATGATTTGACCTGCTTTGTCATGCAGATCAAGTGGCAATTCAACTTGCAGGCGACGCAGGAGGATTGGGATCACATCACTACCATCAAGCAGATAGTCGACTTGATCGTTGAGCGCGCGAATTTGCAGTGCGGGCACTGACGCCATCGGGGGCAAGCCCCCTCCCACATTGGATCTGTGTTTACCTTCGGATTGCGCAGTCAACGCGGTCAAAACTGTGGGAGGGGGCTTGCCCCCGATGGCGATCTATCAGCCAAGCGTTTTCCCATTACCTTCCAATTGCCCCAACGGCACTCGCCGTTCTATCGCGCTCGATAGGATGATCGAGGTCTTGCTGAACCCAAACTTTGCAATCCGGTTGATCAGGTTTTCCAGCTCCTGCATCGACCCCACCGCCGCCTGCATGATCACGCAGGGGTCGCCGGTGACGCGGTGGCACTCGGTCAGTTCGGGGATTTCGGCGAGGGCGTCGTAGACCTTTTGATTACCGTGGTGGGTCAGGCGCAGTTCAATCACGCATTGAATCGGTAAGCCCACTTTGGACAGGTCCACCTTGGCCTGATAGCCGGTGATTACCCCGCTGGCCTCCAGCTTGGCCACGCGTTCGGCCACGGCCGGGGCGGAGAGGTTAACGATGCGCGCCAGTTGTGCGTAGGACGCGCGGCCGTCTTCAAGCAGGGCGTTGAGGAGCATGCGGTCGTATTTGTCCATAGAAAGGCTCCAATCACCGGTTGCTTTCGAAAACAAAGCTTATAGCCCCCATAACCCTGTTTTGAAAAGTGTATGGGCCGTTTAAACAGGTTTTGTAACTTATTTTTATCCGCCTGCCTTTCTAGAATAAGCCTCCCGTTTCCGTCATAGAGCCGCCCCATGCCTGGCCCACGTCGCTTTCCCTTACCGTTGATCGCTGCCTTCTTTGCTTTATATGTGATCTGGGGTTCCACCTACCTGGTGATCCGCATCGGCGTCGAATATTGGCCGCCGCTGTTGCTAGCGGGGATTCGGTTTTGCACGGCGGGGGCGTTGATGTATGGCTACCTCAGATGGCGTGGGGTGCCGGCGCCGACCTGGAAGCAGTGGAAAGCCGCCGGGATGATCGGCATTTTGCTGCTCACCTTCGGCAATGGCGGCGTCAGCGTGGCCGAGCACACCGGCGTGTCGTCCGGTGTGGCGGCGCTGGCGGTAGCGACGGTGCCGCTGTTCACCCTGCTGTGCGGGTACTTCTGGGGCGCGCGTAATACGCGACTGGAATGGGCCGGGGTGATCCTGGGGATCGTCGGCATCGCCATGCTCAACATGGGCAGCACCCTGCAGTCGAGTCCGATAGGGGCCGCGTTGTTGCTGTTTGCGGCGGCGTCATGGGCGTTCGGCTCGGTGTGGAGCCGGCAGTTGCCGTTGCCCCAGGGCGCCATGGCCAGTGCCGCGGAAATGCTGGTGGCCGGTGTGGCGTTGTTGATCGTCAGTGCGCTGTCCGGCGAGCACCTGCAGGCGATGCCTCCGTTGGAAGGCTGGCTGGCCCTGGCTTACTTGACCGTATTCGGCTCGATCATCGCCTTCAACGCCTATATGTACCTGCTCAAGCACGTGCGCCCGGCAGCGGCGACCAGTTACGCCTACGTCAACCCGGCGGTGGCGGTGTTGCTGGGGATTGTGTTCGTCGGTGAAACCATCGGCCTGGAAGAAGCCCTGGCCATGCTGGTGATTATCAGCGCGGTGCTGTTAATCAGCCTGCCCCAGTGGCGCAAGCCCAAGCCGGAAATAAGGTAAACTGCCGCGCATTGCGACCTTGCGTTGATTTTTCCTACGGTAACTACATGACTTTCGCCACCCTTGGCCTGATCGAACCCTTGCTGCGCGCCCTTGAGACGCTAGGCTACCAGACCCCGACGCCGGTGCAGGCGCAAGCCATTCCGGCGGTGCTGGCCGGTCGCGACCTGATGGCCGCCGCCCAGACCGGCACCGGCAAGACCGCCGGCTTCGCCGTGCCGTTGCTGCAATTGCTGACCCTGGAAGGGCCGAAAGTCGCCGCCAACTCGGCACGCGCGCTGATCCTGTGCCCAACCCGTGAGCTGGCCGAGCAGGTCCACGCCAGCGTCGCCGAATATGCGCAACACCTGCCGCTGACCACCTACGCGGTGTACGGCGGCGTGAGCATCAACCCGCAAATGATGAAGCTGCGCAAGGGCGTCGACATCCTGGTCGCCACCCCTGGCCGCTTGATCGATCTGTTCCGCCAGAACGCGCTGAAGCTCAACCAGCTGCAGACCCTGGTGCTGGACGAAGCGGATCGCATGCTCGATCTGGGCTTCTCCGAAGAACTGGCGAACATCTACCGCATGCTGCCGAAAAAGCGCCAGACCCTGTTGTTTTCGGCGACCTTCTCCGATGACATCCGCCTGCTGGCCGGGCAGATGCTCAACGACCCGCTGAGCATCGAAGTCAGCCCGCGTAACGTCGCCGCCAACACCGTCAAGCAATGGGTAGTGCCGGTGGACAAGAAGCGCAAGCCGGAGCTGTTTGTGCACCTGATGCGCAAAGGCCGCTGGAAGCAGGTGCTGGTGTTCGCCAAGACCCGCAACGGCGTGGATGCGCTGGTGGACAAGCTGCAGGGCCTGGGCATCAATGCCGACGGCATCCATGGCGACAAACCCCAGGCTACGCGCCAACGCGCGCTGGACCGCTTCAAGTCCAGCGATGTGCAGATCCTGGTGGCCACCGATGTGGCGGCCCGTGGCCTGGACATTGAAGACCTGCCGCTGGTGGTCAACTTCGACCTGCCGATCGTGGCCGAGGACTACATCCACCGTATCGGCCGCACTGGCCGCGCGGGCAACACCGGTGAGGCGATTTCCCTGGTGTGTGCCGATGAAGTGAACATGCTGTCGGCCATCGAGATGCTGACCCGTCAGACCCTCACGCGCAAAACCGAGCCGGACTTTGAGCCCGAGCACCGGGTTCCGGATACCGATGCCAGCGGGCAAGTGGTGAAGAAGCCGAAAAAACCGAAGAAGCCCAAGGCGTCCGGTGGTGGCGGCAAGCGCAATCTGGGCAAGTGGGTGGACAGTGGGGACGCGGCGCCGGTGGAGCCGTCGATCAAGCCGGTGCGTAAGGTGCCGGTGTTTAATACCGGGCCGCGTAAGAAGAAGTAAATGATCGCTCCCACGCTCTGCGTGGGAATGCATCCTGTGACGCTCTGCGTCACGACTCTACAGCGGGACGCGGAGCGTCCCTGGCGGCATTACCACGCGGAGCGTGGGAACGATCAGCGGTTCAACCATTCCAGCATGCCCCGCCCAGCTGCTCGACCACTGGCAAAGCACCCCGTCAGCAAATACCCGCCGGTCGGCGCTTCCCAATCCAGCATCTCGCCCGCACAAAATACCCCCGGCAATTGCTTGAGCATCAAGCGCTCATCCAACGCTTCAAAGGGCACGCCGCCTGCGGTGCTGATGGCTTCATCCATTGGCCGGGTTTTCACCAGCGTCAGGGGTAACGCCTTGATATCCACCGCCAATTGCGCGGGATCCTGGAAGTGATCGGCTGGCGTCAACTCGCGCAGCAGCGCGGCTTTCACCCCATCCAACCCCAACTGGCTGTGCAAATGCTTGCTTATCGAGCGCGAGCCACGCGGCTTGGTCAGGGCGGCCTGGACCTTATCCAGCGGTTTGCTCGGCAGCAAATCGATATGCACGGTGGCCGCGCCGTCGCGGTTGATCGCTTCCCGAATCGGCGCCGACAACGCATAGATCAAGCTGCCCTCGATACCAGTGGCGGTGATCACGCATTCGCCCAGCCGCGGTTTGTCGTCCCCCAAGCCGATGGCGACGTTTTTCAACGGCGCGCCGGCGAATTTGCTGACCATCAAATCGCTCCAGGCCGACACCTCGAAACCACAGTTGCTCGGTTGCAGGCGGACGTAGGGCACGCCTTTGTCTTCCAGCAGCTTGAGCCAGGCGCCGTCGGAACCCAGGCGCGACCAACTGCCGCCGCCCAGGGCCAACAGCACGGCCTCGCTGCGGACAACTGTTTCGCCGTCCGGGCTGTGGATAAGTAAATCGCCCTCGGCATTCCAGCCCACCCAGCGATGGCGGGTGTGGATAACCACGCCTTGGTCGCGCAGGCGCTTGAGCCAGGCACGTAAGAGCGGGGCGGCTTTCAGGTCGGTAGGAAATACGCGGCCGGAGGTGCCGACAAAAGTTTGAATACCCAGGCCATGAATCCACTCGCACAACGCTTGGGCACCAAACTCACGCAGCAAGGGCGCCATTTGCGCGGCGCGCTCGGCGTAGCGGGCCACAAAGGCCGGGTACGCCTCGGAATGGGTGATGTTCATACCGCCTACGCCCGCCAGCAGGAACTTGCGCCCCACCGAGGGCATGCCGTCGTAGAGGTCCACATGCACCCCGGCCAGGCTCAAGACTTCGGCGGCCATCAGCCCGGCTGGGCCGCCGCCGATGATGGTGGCGTGTCGAGAGGAAATGTCGGGCATGGGCAGGGCTACGATCGCGAAAATAAGCCGAGCATTCTACCTGAGGAGTGCGACGCTGCCTGATCAAAAAATGTACAGCTTCCTACAGGCTATGCAGAGACTGGCTCTCAGCCGCTTACGCTCAAGTTATCCACAGGCCGTTCCACAGCCATTGTGGGTAACGCTCACAAATCAATGACAACCTGATGACGTCCACACCCGCTGCGCGCTGTGGTGCAGGATGCCGTGGCGGCGGGCCAGGGCCGTGCGGTCTTTGCTGTAGCCGCCGCCGATCACGCCCATCACCGGAATGTCGCGGCCCAGACAGTGACGCATCACGCGTTCATCGCGGTCGGCCAGGCCTTGGTCTGTCAGCTTGAGGTAACCGAGGGCGTCATCCTTATGCACATCTACGCCGGCGTCGTACAGCACCAGGTCGGGCTGATACAGCGGCAACAGGTAGTTGAGGGCGTCATCGACCACTTTGAGATAGTCGGCATCGCCCATGCCCATGGGCAGTGGGATGTCCCAGTCGCTGTGGGCCTTGCGCGCGGGGAAGTTTTTTTCGCAGTGCAGCGACACGGTGATCGCTTCCGGGGTGTCGTGCAGGATGCGCGCAGTGCCGTCGCCCTGGTGCACGTCGCAATCGAAGATCAGCACGCGGTCGACCCGGCCGCTTTCCAGCAGGTAACGGCTGATTACCGCCAGGTCATTGAAAATGCAAAAGCCTGCCGGGTAATCGTAATGGGCATGGTGGGTGCCGCCCGCCAGATGGCAGGCCAGGCCGTGCTCCAATGCTTGCTCGGCGGCCAGGATCGAACCGCCCACCGCTCGCACCGTGCGCCGGGCCAGGGCTTCGCTCCAGGGCAGGCCGAGGCGCCGTTGGTCTTCGCGGGACAACTCGCCGCTCATGTAGCGTTCGATATACCCAGGTTCATGGGCCAGGGCCAGAATCTGCGGCGGGCACAATGACGGGCGCAGCAGTTGGCTGTCCTTGGTCAGGCCGCTGGCCACCAGGTGGTCACGCAGCAGGCGGAATTTGTCCATCGGGAACCGGTGGTCCGCCGGGAACTCCGGGCTGTAGTCATCGTGGTAGATCAGTGGCAATGGCATGGAATTTTCTGACGGGAATCTGCGACTGATCTTAACAGCGCTGTACACTCACGCACATGGCAAGGGAGGGGCCCCATGGAGCCGATACTGGAATTGGAAAGCGCGCGGCTGGTGCTGCGCCAGTGGCGCGACAAAGACCTCAAGGCATTTGCGAGCATGTGCGACGACCCTCAGGTGATGCGCTATTTCCCGGCCCGGCTGAGCCACCTGGAAAGCGCCGCCTTGATCGGGCGCATCCGTGGCCATTTCGCCGAATACGGCTTCGGTTTCTGGGCCTTGCAGCGCAAGGACAGCGGCGAATTCATCGGCTTCACCGGGTTGCAGAACGTCAGCTTTGAAACCGGCTTCACCCCGGCGGTGGAAATTGGCTGGCGCCTGGCGCGCGAGCATTGGGGCCTGGGTTACGCCAGTGAGGCCGCCTGGGCCGCCTTGCGTTGTGGTTTCGACCGCTTGCAGCTGGATGAAATCGTTGCCTTCACCACCGAAGCCAATCTGCCTTCACAAAAAGTCATGCAGGCCATCGGTATGCATTACGATCCGCAGGCCGATTTTGAACACCCCAAAGTCGCAGCCGACGACCCGCTGCGTCATCATGTTTTGTACCGCATCACCCGCGCCCAATGGTTGGACACGCTGCACGGATAAGCAGCCCGGAATGCCCTATCGTTTTTAGGAGTTGCTCTATGAGCCAAGTATTGGAAGATCTGGTGGACCTGCTGACCCTGGAGCCGATCGAGGAAAACCTCTTTCGCGGCCGCAGCCAGGACCTGGGTTTTCGCCAGTTGTTCGGTGGCCAGGTGCTCGGGCAGTCGTTGTCGGCGGCCAGCCAGACCGTCGAAGAAGCGCGGCATGTGCATTCCCTGCACGGTTACTTTCTGCGCCCCGGCGATGCGGCGCTGCCGGTGGTGTACTCGGTGGACCGCGTGCGCGACGGCGGCAGCTTCAGCACGCGCCGTGTCACGGCGATCCAGAAGGGCCAGCCGATTTTTACCTGCAGCGCCTCGTTCCAATACGACGAAGTCGGCTTTGAGCACCAGACCACCATGCCGGTAGTGGTCGGCCCGGAGAATCTGCCATCGGAGCTGGAGCTGACGCGCCAGCGCGCGCACCTGATCCCCGAACCCATGCGCGACAAGCTGCTGTGCGCCAAACCGATCGAAGTGCGCCCGGTCACCGAAAAAGACCCGTACAACCCCCAGCCGTCCGACCCGGTCAAGTACGTGTGGTTTCGTGCCGACGGCGCCCTGGCCGATGCGCCGGCGCTGCATAAATACCTGCTCGCCTACGCCTCCGACTTCGGCCTGCTGACCACCTCATTGCTGCCCCATGGCAAGACCGTATGGCAGAAAGACATGCAGGTCGCCAGCCTCGACCACGCACTGTGGTTCCACGCCGACCTGCGCGCCGACGATTGGCTGCTCTACGCCATGGACAGCCCGTGGGCCGGCAACTCTCGGGGGTTCTCCCGTGGCAGCGTGTACAACCGCGCCGGGCAACTGGTGGCGTCGGTGACCCAGGAAGGCCTGATCCGCCATCGCAAGGATTGGGCATGAGCCTGGCGGACGTTAAGCACTGGGTGTTCGACATGGATGGCACCCTGACGGTGGCCGTGCATGATTTTGCGGCGATCCGCGTGGCGCTGGAGATCCCGCCCGAAGACGATATTCTCACCCACCTGGCGGCACTGCCCGCCGAGGTGGCGGCGGCCAAGCATGCCTGGTTGCTGGAGCACGAGCGTGAACTGGCGCTGGGCTCGGTGGCGGCCGACGGTGCGGTGGAACTGGTGCGCGAGTTGTCCGCACGCGGGTATCGCCTGGGCATCCTGACCCGCAACGCGCGGGAGCTGGCCCATGTCACGTTGCAGGCCATCGGCCTGGCCGACTGCTTCGCCGTGGAAGACGTGCTGGGCCGCGAAGACGCGCCGCCCAAGCCGCAACCGGGTGGTTTGTTGAAATTGGCGGCGGCGTGGCAGGTATCGCCCGATGAAATGGTGATGGTCGGGGATTACCGCTTCGACCTCGATTGCGGCCGTGCGGCGGGAACCCGGACCGTGCTGGTAAACCTGCCGGAGAACCCGTGGCCCGAGTTGGCGGACTGGCATGCCGCAGACTGCGCGGCACTGCACCGGATGATCCAGCCCAGGCAATGACTATCAAAGGTGGGAGGGGCGGTGTGACGGTTCGACTTACCCCGATGACGGTGAGTCAGCAACAGCTGGGTGCCTGACCCACCGCTATCGGGGCATGGGTATCTACCTATCTTCAGTGAAAACATCACGTCAGTACATGAAGCTCTTGTGGTGAGCGGGCTTGCCCCGCGCTGGGCTGCGAAGCGGCCCCAAACTCAGGCACCTCGGAGTGTCAGTTGAAACCACATCGCCTGGAATGGGGCTGCTTCGCAGCCCAGCGCGGGGCAAGCCCGCTCACCACAACAAGTCTAGGTCACCACAACAAGGCCAGGTCATCACAGCAAGCCAAGGTCATCACAGCAAGCCAAGGTCACCACAACAAGCCCGGCTCACTACAAACAGCCGAGTTCACCACAGAGTTATTTCAGCCTGTGAGGGTTGCGTGGATACCTATGGCTATCGGGTGCTAGCCGCTTCCCACAGGTTGCGCCTGTTTTGTTCAGTTAAAGCTGGGGAAACAGTACTTTCTGGCCTTCGGGCGATCTGAGCATCCCATCGCCGTTATGCCCCACCCCTGGCACTTCCACCAGTTCCTGGCGCAGCTGCGGATGGCGTTGCTTGAGGTAGTCAAAATAGTTGTGCCCGCGAATCAGCCGATAGGCGCCCTGGGCCTCGGCCTCGCAGCTTTTATCCAGCGCGGGGTGGTTGGGGTTGGTGTCTTGTTGGCCGAGCAGATACGTGATGCTGCGTGACACGTAGGTTTGCTCAAGTTGCGCGGCGCTTTGGCCGTTGGCGTACGCCGGCAGTTTTTGCAGGCCGTACTTCCAGTCGTCGAAACCAGGGCAGGCCGCCGCGTCGAACGGCACGGGCCGTTGCGGGCTGAAGTAGGCGTAGGACGATGGATTGGCCACCACATAACGCAGGCGGATGCCTTCGTGATGCAAGGTCGGATGATCGTCGCCGAGGAGGGCAAAGCGCTGTACCACCTGGCCACCGCCGGAATGACCGGCGATCACGATGTCCTTGAGTGCCGGGAACAACCGGCGATCGCCCAAATGCTGGATCAGTTGGTCCAGCGCGCTGAAGGAGCTGACGTGATCGGCCCCCACCGACGGCTCGCCGGCCATCCAGTCATTGCCTTGCCAGCGCAGCACCGTGTTGTCCAAGTGATTGCGCTGCGCATCGGCCTCGTTGAGAAACTGCGGGGCGATCACCAGCGTCGTATCGGCCTGGCCCGCCTGTTCGGCGGCGGCTTCGGCGCTGTGCAGATAGGTCTGCGCATTGCGCAGGCGACCGTGCACGACGATCAGCACGCGGGTGACATGTGGCAGCGGCTGGCGCCAGTCCTGGCTTACACCAAGGCTTAAGGCACCGGCCTCCAGCTGGAAACGATCGGGGCTGACTACCTTGACCCCATGCTCGACGGCCCCGGCGGTAGAGCAGGCCAGCCACATACCCAGCAGCAATCCCGATCGTTTATTCATTTAAAGGCTCTTGGCGTTAAAGGTGTCGCACTGGCTGATCTGGCCTTGGGCGAAGCCGGTCTTGAACCAGCGCACCCGCTGCGCGGAGGTGCCATGGGTGAACGAGTCCGGCACCACGCGGCCCTGGCCTTGCTGTTGCAAACGGTCATCGCCGATGGCGTTGGCCGCATTCAGGGCCTCTTCGATGTCGCCCGGTTCCAGCCAGTTCAAGCGTTTTTGTGCGCGGTTGGCCCACACGCCGGCAAAACAGTCGGCCTGCAGTTCCTGGCGCACCAGCAGGCCGCCATCGCCCTGCATCTGCATGCCTTGCTGGCGTGCGTCCTGGATCTTCGCCGAGATGCGGAGCAATGTCTGCACGTGGTGCCCGACTTCGTGGGCGATCACATAGGCCTGGGCGAAATCGCCGGCGGCCTGGAAGCGTTGGGACATTTCCCGGAAGAAGTCCAGGTCCAGGTACACCTGCTGGTCGGCCGGGCAATAAAACGGACCGCTCGCCGATGTGGCGCCACCGCAGGCGGAATTGACCCGGCCACGGAACAGAATCAGCTTGGGGTTCTGGTAGGTCTTGCCGTTTTCCTTGAACACCTGGCCCCAGGTGTCCTCGGTGTCGCCCAGCACCGCGCGGACGAAATCGGCCTGCTCATCGTTGGCCGGCGGTGCCTGACGCGGCTGGGTGCTGACCGACGGTGCCTGCTCCATCTGACCGGTCAACTGGCCGAGAATCTGCATCGGGTCCTGGCCGGTCAACCAGCCGATACCGACGATCAGCACAATCGCCGTGAGGCTCAGGCCCTTGCCGCCGCCGAAGCGCATCCCGCCGCCGCCACTGTCATCGCGGGCATCCACCACGTTGTCGCTGCGTCGGCCTTTTTTCCATAGCATGGGGCAATCCTCTTGATGAACGGTCCTACAAAATATTGAGATGAGTATGGCCGTTAATCGCGGCAATACCCTTCGCCGGTCACCACAACCAGGCAGTCTTTCTTGTCCGCCAGCCACTTGAGACCGGTTGCCGCGCCATCACCGGCGCGCAGCAACTGCGGACCGTCCGGGCGGTTGAAGGCGATCCCGTCTTCGGCCGCTTCACCCTTGAAGGTGCCGCTGTCATCGGCGTCGAGGCCGTACTGCATGGTAAGAAGATAGTGACCGCGGCCAATGCTGTCGTCCTTGGCGATGGTCAGGTGCAGGCCTTCGACGCCGACCCACTTGCCGACCCATTTATCGGTCGGTGGAGTCTGCGGTACCAGCGTGGCTTGCACCGACGCGGGCGCGGGTTTGGGCGCTTGCCTGGCCTCCTGGTTGCAGGCGGCGAGCAAGGCGAGGGTGGAAAGAATAAAGAAGGTTTTTTTCATAGCGGCAAGGCCTTGATTAAAAAATGTGCAGCTGGAAGGCAACGTGCAGGGTTGGACTCGATTCCCATGATTTAGTGCGCTGTTCGCCCGGTGTTTGGTTATGCTCTTGGGGCAGGCTGCGGCCCGCCTGCTAGATTACCGGGTTGAGCGCGGCCTCGTTCAGTGCTCAGCGTTAAGCCCGCCACGCAAGAGAATTCCATGACTGTCAGTACCCCGCTTTCCGGCGTCAACCATCCGTTCAAAGGCATCCTGCTGATTGTGGTGGCGACCTTTCTGTTTTCCAGCCACGACGCGTTGTCCAAATACCTGGCCGGGTTCTATCCGATCGTGATGGTGGTGTGGGCACGGTACGTGGTGCATACCGTGCTGATGGCCGGGATCTTCCTGCCGCAATCGGGTTTGCGCGTGCTGCGCAGTAAGCGACCGGGGATGCAGGTGGTGCGGGCCTTGTGCCTGTTGGGCACCAGTCTGTTCTTTACCACCGCGCTGCATTACATCCCGCTGGCAGAGGCCACGGCGGTGAACTTCCTTGCACCGATCCTGGTGACTGCGCTGTCGGTGCCGCTGCTGGGTGAGCATGTGACACGTGGCCAGTGGCTGGCGGTGATCTGCGGGTTTATCGGCGTGCTGGTGATCATCCACCCAGGCGGTGAACTGTTCACGCCGGCGGTGCTGCTGCCGTTGTGTTCAGCGATGTTCTTCTGCTTTTACCAACTGCTGACGCGCATCCTCAGCCAGTACGACACCCCCACCACCAGCAACTTTTTTGCCGGGTTGTGCAATACCCTGGTGATGAGTGCGCTGGTGCCGTTCTTCTGGCAGGTGCCGACCCTGTGGCACGGCGTGATGATGCTGGCCCTGGGCACCTGTGGCATGACGGCGCACTTGATGCTGACCCAGGCGTTCCGCTTTGCGGCGCCTGCCTTGCTGGCGCCGTTCGGCTATTGCCAGATCGTGTTCGCGGGGTTGCTGGGCTGGCTGGTGTTTGCCCATACCCCCGACATGACCACAGTGGTCGGCATCGGGGTGATCTGCATGAGCGGGTTGGCCGCCGCCTGGCAGCAGCGGCGGCGGTGATTCATACCTCGACGGTGGGAATCTTGCGCGGTGCCATGAAGTACATCCAAGTCAGCGCAATGAAGTACATCGCCGGGATCAGAGTGAACAATACGGTGTAGTTGTTGTGGGTCACGGTCAGGATATGGCCGACGATCTGGGTCATGAACATGCCGCCGATGGCCGCGCACATGCCGCCGAAGCCGAATACCGTGCTCATCATGTGCTTGGGCGTGTAGTCCATCACCAGGCTCCAGATATTCGCGGTCCAGGCCTGGTGCGCACCGATGGCCAGGGAGATGGCGAACACCGCCACCCACAGCTGGCTGGAGCCGGCCGCCATGATCACGCCGACGATGCAGCAGGCGAACAGTAGCATCGACAGCAGCCGCGCCTTGATCGAGTTCATCCCTCGGCCGATCAGGAACGAAGAGAGAATCCCCCCACCCACGCTGCCGAAGTCGGCTGTCAGATAAATAATGATCAGTGGGATGCCCATCTGCGTCACGTTGATGCCCAGGTTGTATTGCTGGTTCAGGAACGGTGGCAGCCAGTACAGGTAGAACCAGAACACCGGCGCGGTCAGCGAATAGGCCAGGGCAAAGGCCCAGGTGCCGCGCATGCGCAGGATACGGGTGAAGGGCACGCGCGGTTGTTCCGGTTCGGCTTGTTGTTGTACGTAGTCCAATTCGGATTGTTTAACCGTCGGATGCTCTTCGGGGTTGTAGTACTTCAGGCCCCAGCACACCAGCCAGATGCCGCCCAGCGCCGACATGCACAGGAACGCCGCCTGCCAGCCCCATACGTGCAGGATCAGCGGCAGCAGCATCGGTGTCATCATCGCGCCGACGTTGGTGCCGGCATTGAAAATACCAGTGGCCACTGCGCGCTCGCCGGCGGGGAACCACAGGCGGGTGGTCTTGACGCAGGCCGGGTAGTTGGCGGCTTCGGTCAGGCCGAGGATAAAGCGGCAGACCATAAAGCCGACGGCCGAGGTGGCCAGGCCGTGGGCGCCGGTGGCCAGGCTCCACAGCAATACCGCGAAGAAGAACACGCGTTTCACGCCAACGCGGTCGATCAAGCGACCCTGCAGCACAAACCCGATGGCGTAGCCGACCTGGAACCAGAAGTTGATGTTGGCGTAGTCCATCGCCGTCCAGCTCATTTCCTTGGCCAGGATCGGCTGCATTACCCCCAGGGCGGCGCGGTCGATGTAGTTCAGGGTGGTGGCGAAGAACACCAGGGCCAGCATGCCCCAGCGGGTTTTGCCCACGGCCAGGGCGCCGCGGATCTTGCTGCCGATGCCGGCGTGCGGCATGCCTGGGCGCTCGGCCAGGACGGAGTTTTGCAAAGGCATGAGGTCGTACCCGTTTTTTGAAATTTTTATGGTGTGTTCTGGGTCTTTTGTGAACGTTTGTTGCGTGATCGATGGTGCGCAGCGCCTAAAAAATCGTCAATTCGCTGCACGGCATAGTGTTCGATAATCGCCCGAAAAACTAACCGGTTCGTACATTTTATTTGCTGCCGGTAGGCGGGGGGCGAATAATTTGCCACAAACAACCAATGCGGGGAGTTTCCATGCAACGTTCCATCGCTACCGTTTCCTTGAGCGGCACCCTGCCGGAAAAGCTCGACGCCATTGCCGCCGCCGGGTTCGATGGGGTGGAAATCTTCGAGAATGACTTGTTGTATTACGACGGCAGCCCGCGGGAAGTGCGGCAGATGTGCGCCGACCTCGGCATTGCCATCACCTTGTTCCAGCCGTTTCGCGACTTTGAAGGCTGCCGTCGCGAGCGCCTGGCGCGCAACCTGGAGCGGGCCGAGCGTAAATTCGATCTGATGCAGGAACTGGGCACCGATCTGGTGCTGGTGTGCAGCAATGCCTCGGCCGATTGTGTGGGCGACGAATCCATTCTGCTGGATGACTTGAGCCTGCTGGCCGAGCACGCCGGCAAACGTGGCTTGCGCATTGGTTATGAAGCCCTGGCCTGGGGCAAGCATGTGAACACCTGGCAGCAGGTGTGGAACCTGGTGCGTCAAGTCGATCATCCGAGCCTGGGCGTGCTGCTCGACAGCTTCCATACCCTGTCGCTCAAGGGCGACCCAAGCGCCATCGCGCAGATCCCCGGCGACAAGATCTTCTTCGTGCAAATGGCCGATGCGCCCATCCTGGCCATGGATGTGCTGGAATGGAGCCGGCATTTCCGCTGCTTCCCGGGGCAGGGCGAATTCGACCTGGCCGGGTTTCTGGCGCCGATTATCAAAAGTGGTTACACCGGGCCGCTGTCCCTGGAAATCTTCAACGATGGTTTCCGCGCCGCGCCGACCCGCGCCAATGCCGCCGATGGGTTGCGCTCGCTGCTGTACCTGGAGGAAAAAACACGCCAGCGCCTGGCCGAGGAACAGTCGGCCGCGCCGGTGGATATCCTGTTCGAAACGCCGCCTGCCAGCGAGTACGACGGCATCGAGTTCCTCGAATTTGCCGTGGATGAAAGCCTCGGCGCCAAGCTCTCCCACTGGCTGGAGCGGCTTGGCTTCGTCAAGGCCGGGCAGCACCGTTCCAAGGCCGTCAGCCTGCTGCGCCAGGGTGAGATCAACCTGATCCTCAATTGCGAGCCGTATTCCTTCGCCCATAACTTTTTCGAAGCCCACGGGCCTTCGCTGTGCGCCACGGCGTTGCGGGTCAAGGACAGCGCCAAGGCGTTGGAGCGCGCGGTCGCCTTTAAAGGCCAGCCTTATCGTGGCCTGGTCGGGCCGAACGAACTGGAGCTGGCGGCGGTGCGCGCGCCGGACGGCAGCCTGATTTACCTGGTGGACGCCAGCGAAGGCGGGCTCTACGACACCGATTTCAACCTGCAAGCGAACACGGCTTGTGGCGGCGGCCTGCTGCGCATCGACCATATGGCAATGGCCCTGCCGGCTGACAGCCTCGACAGTTGGGTACTGTTCTACAAGAGTCTGCTGGATTTCGAAGCCGATGACGAAGTGGTGCTGCCCGACCCCTACGGCCTGGTGAAAAGCCGCGCATTGCGCAGCCGTTGCAGCTCGATTCGCCTGCCGCTGAATATTTCCGAGAACCGCAACACGGCCATTTCCCACGCGCTATCGAGCTATCGGGGCTCGGGGGTGCATCACATTGCCTTCGACTGTGCGGATATTTTCGCCGAGGTACGCCGGGCCAAAGAGGCCGGTGTGCCGCTGCTGGATATCCCGCTCAATTATTACGACGACCTGGCGGCGCGCTTTGATTTTGATGAGGAGTTCCTCAGCGAGCTGGCGTACTACAACGTGCTGTACGACCGCGACGCTCAGGGCGGTGAGTTGTTTCACGTCTACACCGAGCCGTTCGAAGGGCGGTTTTTCTTCGAAATCATCCAACGCAAAAACGGTTACGTGGGCTACGGCGCGGCCAACGTGGCGGTACGCCTGGCGGCGATGGCCAAGTCGCGCAGCGGCGCGGTGCGCCAGGCACGCCTGTAAGCCATGGCCGGGTGCTTCCTTCGGGGAGCGGCCCGGCCCATAATCGCGGCCTGCCTAACAACAATGGCCGTGAGCACCATGACGTCGAGTCCCGAACTCCCCGCAGTGCCAGAAGCACCGCGCAAGAGTCGTAAGAACAACCCGGAAAAGACCCGCGAAAACATACTGCAGGAAGCCATTGTGGAGTTTGTCCAGCAGGGCCTTTCCGGCGCGCGCGTGGACGCCATCGCCGAACGCATCCACACTTCCAAACGCATGATCTACTACTACTTCGGCAGCAAGGAGCAGCTGTACGTCGAGGTGCTGGAGAAGCTCTACGGCGATATCCGCAATACCGAAACCCGCATGAACCTCACGGCGCTGGAACCGCGTGAAGCGATCCGTCGGCTGGTGGAATTCACCTTTGATCACCACGATCAGAACGTGGATTTCGTGCGCATCGTCAGCATCGAAAATATCCACAACGCTGAATATGTGAAGCGCTCGGACTCGATCAAGGCCATGAACAGCAACATCCTCGAAGCCCTGGGCACTACCTTGCGCCGAGGTGCCGAAATGGGCCTGTTCCGCGAAGGCCTGGAGCCGCTGGATGTGCACCTGCTGATCAACTCATTCAGTTTTTACCGGGTGTCCAACCGCCATACGTTCAGTGAGATCTTTCAGATCGAACTGTCGGATGAGGCGGTTAAACAGCGCCACCGCGAGATGCTCTGCGACTCGGTGATGCGCTACCTGCAAGCCTGAAGGCTCAGGTTGGAATGCCTGCCAGGTGGAGGGGGCAAGTCCCTTCCACATTTTGATCTGGCTTCGTCAGTCAGGTATTCATGCTGTTGAAGTGCGTCAGCATGCGTTGCGCATCCGGCACTTCACCGCTGAATAATTCAAATGCTTTTACCGCCTGGAACACCGCCATATTGCCGCCGTCCAGGGTGCGACACCCCAGGGCGCGTGCATCCCGTAGCAGTTGGGTTTCCAGCGGGAAGTAGACGATTTCCGCTACCCACAGCTGAGCGCGCAAAAGCGCCGCCGGCACCGGTGTACCGGGGAGTTTGGCCATACCCATCGGCGTGGTGTTAACCAGGCCATCGGCTTCGGCCACGGCGTTCTCCAGGTCTGCGCCGGCTTGAGCGCGGCCGCTGCCGAAACGCTGTGCGAGGTTATCCACAAGGTCGCGGGCGCGGCCGGCGTCCACATCGAAAACACTCAGCTGCTCCACCCCTTCAGCCAGCAGTGCATGCGCGACTGCCGCGCCCGCACCACCGGCGCCCATCTGCACCACACGCTGGCGCGGCACGTCACTGAGATTGCGCCGCAAACCTTCGGCAAACCCCAGGCAATCGGTGTTGTGGCCGATGCGTTTGCCGTCTTCGAACACCACGGTATTCACCGCGCCGATGCCTCGGGCCTCGTCGGACAAGTCATCCAGCAGCGGCAGAATCGCCTGTTTGCATGGGTAGGTAATGTTCAGCCCGGTAAAGTGCATCAGCTCGGCGGCGCGTAGGAGCTCGGGCAGGGCCTTGGCGTCCAGGCCCAGGGCATCGAGGTCGATCAGTTGATACAGGTAGCGCAGGCCTTGGGCGTCGCCTTCCTGTTCGTGCAAAGCGGGCGTGCGGGAGGCCTGGATGCCGGCGCCGATCAGGCCGGCAAGAATGCGTGGCTTCATCAGGCACGTCCTTTCAACAGATGGCTGAAATGTTCCAGGGCCAGGTGGTAGCCGTGGCTGCCGAAACCGGCCAATACCGCTCTGGCGATGGGCGACACGAACGAGTGATGACGAAACGCCTCACGCGCATGCACGTTGGATAAATGCACTTCGACCACCGGCACTTCACTGGCCACCAGTGCATCACGGATCGCCACCGAGGTATGGGTCCAGGCCGCTGGATTGATCACGATGCCGGCGCAACGCGCACGGGCGCCGTGGACCCAGTCCAGCAGCTCGCCTTCGTGGTTGGTCTGGCGAAATTCGATCTTCAGTCCGAACTGTTCCGCGCTACGGCCGCACAACGCGGCAATGTCGGCCAGGGTTTCATGCCCGTACGTAGCAGGCTCGCGGCTGCCGAGCAGGTTGAGGTTGGGGCCGTTGAGCACCAGCACGATGGGCGGCATGAGGGGGTATCTCCACAGTTCTTGTTGGTTGTGGAGATAAAATGTACTGGATGGTTAATTTGGTCAATTGCCAGCGCGGCATGTGTTCGATTATCGAACCGTTAATGCGAGCAACGCGCTGCAAGCCCACTGCGCGGCCGCTTAGCCAATGGCTCGGGCGGCCGTGCATGGGACAACAGCACGTTTAGCGTCGGGTCAACAACACACCCGATTCCATATGGTGCGTCCACGGAAACTGATCAAACAGCGCACACCGGGTAATACGGTGCGTATCATGCAGTTGCGCAATGTTCGCCGCCAACGTCTCCGGGTTGCAGGAGATGTACAGGATAGTGTCGAACCGCCGGGTCAGTTCGCAGGTGTCCGGGTCCATGCCGGCACGCGGCGGGTCGACGAAAACGCTGCCGAATTCGTAGCTCTTCAGATCGATTCCCTGCAGGCGGCGGAACGGGCGAACTTCGTTGAGCGCTTCGGTCAGTTCTTCAGCGGACAGGCGCACGAGGGTGACGTTAGCCACGGCGTTTTCATCGAGGTTGCTCAGGGCTGCGTTGACCGAGGTCTTGCTGATCTCAGTGGCCAGCACCTTGCGCACACGGGTCGCCAGGGGCAGGGTGAAGTTGCCGTTGCCGCAGTACAGCTCCAGCAAGTCATCCGCACGATCGCCCAACGCGTCGTAGGCCCAGTTGAGCATCTTCTGGTTCACCGTGCCGTTGGGCTGGGTGAACGCGCCTTCGGGTTGGCGATAGCTGAAGGTGCGGCCGCCGACGTCGAGTTTCTCCACCACGTAGTCGTGGCCGATCACATCGCGCTTGCCCTTGGAGCGACCGATGATGCTCACGTTCAGGTCCGCGGCGAGCTGGTTGGCGGCGGCATGCCAGTGCTCGTCCAGCGGGCGGTGATAGCACAGGGTGATCATCGCATCGCCGGCCAGGGTGGTGAGGAACTCCACCTGGAACAGTTTGTGGCTCAGGGCGGCGCTGGCTTGCCAGGCGGCCTTGAGCTGCGGCATCAGTTGGTTGATGCGAGCGCTGGCGATGGGGAAGTCTTCGATCAGGATCGGCGTGCGCTTGTCATCCTGGGAAAACATCGCGTAGTGGCGTTCACCGCCCTCGCGCCACAGGCGGAATTCCGCGCGCAGGCGGAAGTGCTGCAGCGGCGAGTCAAACACCTGCGGCTCGGGCGCATCGAACGGAGCGAGCAGGTCACGCAGGCGCGTGACCTTGTCTTGCAATTGAGCGGTGTAGCGTGCGGCGTCAAAAGTCATGCGTTGAACCAGCCCAGCTTGATCACGAACAGGATCGACAGAATCACCAGCGCCGGGTTCAGCTCACGGTAGCGGCCCGAAAGCAGCTTGATGGCGGTCCAGGCGATGAAACCGAAGGCGATGCCGTTGGCGATGGAGTAAGTGAAGGGCATCGCCAGGGCGGTGATCACCACCGGCGCTGCAACGGTAATGTCATCCCAGTCGATTTCGGCCAGGCCCTGGGTCATCAGCACGGCGACGAACAGCAGCGCCGGTGCGGTGGCAAAAGCCGGAACGCTGGCGGCCAGCGGCGAGAAGAACAGTGCGAGCAGGAACAGGATCGCGACCACGATGGCGGTCAAACCGGTGCGGCCACCGGCGCTCACGCCCGCGGCGGACTCGATATAACTGGTGGTGGTCGAGGTGCCCAGCAGCGAACCGGCCATGGCCGCGGTGCTGTCGGCGATCAGCGCACGCCCCATTTTCGGCATGTGGCCGTCCTTGCTCATCAGGCCGGCGCGCTTGGCAACGCCGATCAGGGTGCCGGAGTTGTCGAACAGGTCAACGAACAGGAAGGCAAAGATCACGCTGACCAGGCCGATATCCAGCGCGCCCTTGATATCCAGTTGCAGGAAGGTCGGTGCCAGGGACGGTGGCATTGAGGTCACGCCGCCGAACGGGGTAACGCCCAGTACGATGGAAGCAATGGTGACCGCCAGAATGCCGATCAGCACCGCACCACGCACGGCCAGGGCTTCCAGCGCGACGATCAGTACGAAACCGAGGGTGGCGAGGATGGGGGCGGCTTTTGTCAGGTCGCCCAGGCCCACCATGGTGGCCGGGTTACTGACCACGATCTGCGCGTTGTGCAAGGCAATCAGCGCCAGGAACAGGCCGATACCGGCCGCAATCGCTGAACGCAGGGGCAGGGGGATGGCGTTGATGATCCACTCACGGATGCGAAAGATCGACAGCAGGAAAAACAGCACCGCCGAAATAAACACTGCCCCCAGTGCCACTTGCCAGGTGTGGCCCATGTGCAGGACCACGGTGTAGGTAAAGAAGGCATTGAGGCCCATGCCCGGCGCGAGCGCGATGGGGTAGTTGGCGATCAGGCCCATCACGGTCGAACCGATGGCGGCCGCCAGACAGGTCGCGACAAACACCGCACCTTTGTCCATGCCGGTTTCGCCGAGGATGCTCGGGTTCACGAACAGGATGTAGGCCATGGCCAGGAATGTCGTGATGCCCGCGAGGATCTCGGTGCGCACGTTGGTGTTGTGTGCCTTGAGTTGAAACAGCTTTTCCAGCATGCCGGCTCCCTGTGACGCTATTTTGCGTCGTGATTTGTTGACCTCTAAGTCAAAGCACAAACTGCGCCAAGCGCCTGTGGTTCCAGAGAGGATCGGAAAAAGCGGCGCATCATACCAGCAGCCGAGGCTGTGTGGCGCATGGGCTTGAGGCATACTGCGCCGACGTTCAATTCACGGTCATCGACAGCATGAAAAAAGCCAACGCGTGGAGTCTAGCCCTGATCGCCGCTCTGAGCCTGTGGCTCGGCGCGGCACCGGCATGGGGCGCGACTGCACCGGCCTTGAGCGAGGTGCGCGTGTTCAAGGTCGAGTCGTCGCGCTGCGAGGAAACCATCCCCGAACGCGTCACCTCCACGCAGATGTGCACGCACCGTGGGCCCACCAAGGTGTCGGTGATGGAGGTGGGCCTGGGCAATAACCCGGTCGGCCTGTTCAATGGCGCGGTATTGAATGGCCAGCGCACGCCGGTGTGCCAGGTCGGCAACATCAGCCAGGCGTGCAACGGCGCGGGCACGCTGATGGGCTACATCTATGTATTTGATCTGGATGTGCAGGCCCAGGGCTGGTTTGAATACAGCAACTCTTCGATCAACCCCCCGCGAAACACCTTGAAGACCCAGCTCAATATCCGCTGATCAATTCTCTTGAACGCTCAAAACCCCGGGAAGTCGTACCCCTGAGACGGCGATTTTCCTGAACGCCGCGGATGCAGACCAACCCGTGAGGTGTTTATGAGCGCAACCCCCCAAGGCGCGGCGGCCCAGCCGTTTGCCCGCCATTCGATACGCCTGACCCTCAATGGGCAGGCCCGCCAACTGGACGTGTTGCCCTGGACCACGCTGTTGGACCTGCTACGCGAACAACTGGACCTGGTGGGCAGCAAAAAAGGCTGCGACCACGGCCAATGCGGCGCCTGCACCGTGTTACGCGACGGCAAACGCGTGAACGCTTGCCTGACGCTGGCGGTGATGTGCGACGGTGCTGAACTGACCACCGTGGAAGGCCTGGCCAATGGCGATCAACTGCACCCCATGCAGCAAGCCTTCATCAAGCACGATGCCTTCCAATGCGGTTACTGCACGCCTGGGCAGATCTGCTCCGCCGTCGGCCTGGCCAATGAAGGCCGTGCCCACGACAGCGCGCAAATCCAGGAACTGATGAGCGGTAACCTGTGCCGCTGCGGCGCCTACAGCAACATTCGCGATGCGATTGAAGAGGCCCTGCCGGCCTGCCGCAATGCGGGAGGTGAGCAATGAACCCGTTCCAGTACAGCAAACCGGCCGACGTGCACGAAGCCGTGCACCTGAGCAGTGCCGCGTCGCGCTTTATCGCCGGCGGTACCAACCTGCTGGACCTGATGAAAGAAAACATCAGCCGCCCCGAGCACCTGATCGATATCACCGGCCTGCCGTTGCACGGCGTCGAACCCACGGCCGAAGGCGGCGTGCGCATTGGCGCGCTGGTCAGCAACGCTGATCTGGCCTGGCACCCCTTGATTGAACAGCGTTACCCGTTGCTGTCCCAGGCCATCCTTGCCGGTGCCTCGCCGCAGTTGCGCAATATGGCCAGCACCGGTGGCAACCTGCTGCAGCGCACCCGTTGCTATTACTTCTACGACGCCAGCGTGCCCTGCAATAAACGCGAACCCGGCAGCGGTTGCCCGGCGCGCACCGGCTTGAATCGCATCCATGCGATCCTCGGTGCCAGTGAACACTGCGTGGCGACCCATCCGTCTGACATGTGCGTAGCCCTGGCGGCGCTGGAAGCGCGGGTGCATGTGCATGGGCGCGGCGGTGCGCGAGTCATCGAGTTCGCCGATTTCCACCGCCTGCCCGGTGATGCGCCGCAACGGGATAACCAACTGGCCGACGATGAACTGATCACCGCCATTGAATTGCCCGCCGACCACCTGGCGCGGCACAGCCATTATCTGAAGATCCGCGACCGTGCGTCCTACGCCTTCGCGTTGGTGTCGGTGGCCGCCGCTCTGGAGTTGGACGGCGATGTGATCGTCGACGCGCGCCTGGCTCTGGGCGGCGTGGCCCATAAACCCTGGCGCGACCGCGCGGTGGAGGCGGGATTGATCGGGCAGGCTGTCAGCCGCGAAACCTTCAGCCTCGCCGCCGATGCGATGTTGCAGGACGCCGAGCCGCTGGAACACAACGCTTTCAAGGTCAAGCTGGCACGGCGCGCAATTATCCGCGCCCTGAGCGATGCCGCTGTTGCAGGAGAACGCCCATGAGTGCCGTCGGAAAACCTCTGGACCGTGTCGACGGTCTGCTTAAAGTCACCGGCCAGGCGCGCTATGCCGGCGAGTTCCCCGAACACGACCTGCTGCATGGCAGCGTGGTGTCCAGCACTATCGCCAAGGGCCGCGTGGTTCGTATCGATGCGTCCAGGGCCCTGGCGCTGCCGGGTGTGGTCATGGTGCTCGATCACACCAACCGGCCTCGGTTGGCCAGCTATGACGACGCGTTTGCCGACGCCGATGCCGCCGATGGCTCGCCGTTTCGCCCGCTGTACAACGACCGCGTGCTGTACAGCGGCCAGCCCCTGGCCCTGGTGATCGCCGACAACCTGGAGCTGGCGCGACATGCCGGCTCCCTGGTGCAGATCGAATACGAGCGCGATGAGTTCGAAACCGACCTGCTCGCCCAGCAGGCCCAGGCCCATCCGTCGCCACAGACACCGCCGGCCCCGCGCGGGAATTTCCAGGCCGAGTGGACCGCTGCCGCCGTGAGCCTGGACGTGCACTACAGCACCCCCATCGAACATCACAACCCCATGGAACCCCACGCCAGCACCGTGCTGTACCAGGCGGATGGCACGCTGCATATCCATGACAAAACCCAGGGCCCGCAGAACTGCCAGGCCTATGTGCAAAAAGTGTTTGGCCTGGATAAAAGCCAGGTGCGGGTGTTTGCCGCGTTTGTCGGCGGTGCCTTTGGTTCCGGCCTGCGTCCGCAGTACCAATTGCCCCTGGCGGTGATGGCGTCGCTGGCGCTCAAGCGTTCGGTGCGCGTGACCCTGACACGTCAGCAGATGTTCACCTTCGGCTACCGCCCGCGCACGTTGCAGCGCTTGCAAATGGGCGCCGCCGCCAATGGTCGCCTGCTGGCGCTGGGGCACACGGCGATCGGCCAGACCTCGCGCTTCGAGGACTTCAGTGAACACGTGGTGGAGTGGAGCGGCATGCTCTATCACTGCGACAACGTGCAATTGACCTATAAGTTGGTGCCGCTGGATGTGTTCACGCCGCTGGACATGCGCGCACCCGGCGCCGCCCTCGGGGTGATCGGCCTGGAGTGCGCCATGGACGAACTGGCCTGCGCCCTGGCCATCGACCCGGTGCAACTGCGCCTGATCAACTACGCCGAGCGCAACCAGAACGAAGACAAACCGTGGTCGAGCAAAGCGCTGCGCGAGTGTTATGCCGAAGGCGCCGAGCGCTTTGGCTGGAGCCAGCGCAATCCGGAACCGCGCAGCATGCGCGACGGCCGTCAGCTGATCGGCTGGGGCATGGCGGGCGGCGTATGGGAAGCCATGCAAATGAAGGCCAGCGCCAAGGCGCGTATCGATGCCGAGGGTAAGCTGGTGGTGAGCAGCGCCACCACCGATATCGGCACCGGCACCTACACGGTGATGACCCAGATCGCCGCCCAGGCCAGCGGCGTGGCGGTGGAAGACGTGCGCTTCGTGCTAGGCGACTCATCGCTGCCCACCGCGCCGTTGCAGGGCGGTTCGTTCACTGTTTCCTCGGTGGGCACCGCCGTGCAACAGGCCTGCGAAGCGTTGACCGCCAAACTGCTGAGCGTGGCCCGGCAGACTTATCCGGTGTTCAAGGATGCCGAGTCGGTGCGCTTCGAGGACGGTCGGTTGCACACGGGCGACGTAAGCGTGTCGTTGGCGCAGTTGGTCAAGGACAGCGGTGAAGACGTCCTGGAGGTGCAGGTCGACAGCGAGCCGGACAAAAAACGCGAAGGTTATGCCACGGCGACCCATTCGGCGGTGTTCGTCGAAGTACGGGTGGATGAGGACCTCGGCACTATCAAGGTCAGCCGCGTGGTCAGCGCGATTGCCGCCGGGCGCGTGGTCAATCCGAAGATGGCCCGCAGCCAGATCCTCGGCGGCGTGGTATGGGGTATCGGCATGGCCCTGCATGAAGAAACCCAGATCGACCATCAGCTGGGCCGCTACATGAACCATAGCCTGGCCGAGTACCACATCCCGGTGAACGCCGATATTGGTGAGATTGATGTGGTATTCGTCGAAGAACACGACGAGATCGTCAACGCGCTGGGGTCCAAGGGCGTCGGCGAAATCGGCATCGTCGGCGTCGCGGCGGCAGTGGCCAATGCGGTGTACCACGCCACCGGCAAGCGGGTGCGGGACTTCCCGATTACCTTGGACAAGGTGCTTTAAAACACTGCCTATCCAAATGTGAGAGGGGGCCAGCCCCCCAGTGGCGGTGTTTCAGTCAATGGATGCTTCGACTGTTACGCCGCCATCGAGGGCAGGCCCTCTCCCACATGGACCTTATCGCCACAGCGCCTATGCGGTGGGTTTCGAGACCGGTTCTTCCACCGGCACATGCATGCGATCACGGTTGGCCAGGGTGGGGAACAGTTTGATCCACACCCCGGTGACCACCAGAGTCCCGATCCCGCCCATCACCACGGCGGGCACGGTGCCGAACCAGTGGGCGGTGATGCCGGATTCGAATTCGCCCAATTGATTCGACGCGCCGATAAACAGGCCGTTGACGGCACTGACGCGCCCGCGCATTTCATCCGGCGTTTCCAACTGCACGAAGGACGCACGGATGACCATGCTGATCATGTCCGCCGCGCCCAGCACCACCAATACCGCCAGGGAAAACCAGAACGAGGTGGACAGGCCGAAAGCGATGGTCGCCACGCCGAATACGCCGACGGCGGTGAACATCACGCGGCCGACGTGGCGGTCCACCGAGAAGCGCGCCAGCCACAACGACATCAACAACGCCCCTACCGCCGGTGCCGAGCGCAACAGGCCCAGGCCCCAGGGGCCGGTCAGCAGGATGTCCTTGGCGAACACCGGCAGCAGCGCGGTGGCGCCGCCCAGCAGCACCGCGAACAAGTCCAGGGAAATGGCCCCCAGGATGTCAGGGCGACTGCGGATAAAACGGATGCCGGCCAGCAGCGAATCCAAGGTGGCCTTGCCTTTGTTCAGCGGCGTCTGGCGGGCAGGCAGGTTGAGGGTCAGCGCGCAGGCGATCAGGTACAACACCACGGTGGGGCCATACACCCACACGCTGCCGAACGCGTAGAGCAAACCACCCAAGGCAGGTGCGACGATGGTGGCCAGTTGCTGGGCGGACTGCGACGACGCCACGGCACGCGGGAACAGCGCGCTGGGCACGATGCTGGGGAGCAGTGCCTGGGTGGTGGGCATTTCAAAAGACCGCGCAGCCCCGAGCAGGAAGGCGAGGATAAAGATCATCTCGCGGGTTACGTTGCCGGTCAGGCCGCCGATGGCCAGGGACAGCGCAATCAGCGCCTGTACGGTCTGGCAAATGGCAGCGACCTTGCGTCGCTCATAACGGTCGGCTACATGCCCGGTGTGCAGCATGAACAGCACGCGGGGTACAAACTCCACCAGGCCGACCAAACCCAGGTCCAGCACATTGCCGGTCAGTTGGTAAAGGTTCCAGCCGATGGCCACGGTCAGCATCTGGAAGCCACTTGCGGTAAAGATCCGCGCCAGCCAGAACGCTATGAAGGGGCGGTGGTGACGCAACAGCAACGCAGGTTCACTAGGCATCGGGAATTCAGATCAAGGCCGGAGGGAAGGGCGAGATTAGCATCAAGCTGTAACAAATAGTTGCGAGAACCGGGGTGAGGCAGCCTGTCACGCGTCAATCGACCACACAACTGGACAGCAAAAATGGGACTACTCTTTGAGCTGTAATTGATCCAGATCAAATCCATCCCATGATTTGTCCTGGCGGGCCGCAAGGCCGGATTCCCTACGTGGTTGGCCAAAAAAAGAAACGAATTGAAATTCGCCACACTCCATATCCGTGGGGGCAGTGGGTGCAGGCTCCCGCCAGCAGCCGGTATTACCTGACAGAGGAAGACTTATGTTCGGTTTGGAGGCGTTAGATCTCGCCCGAATTCAATTTGCGTTCACCGTCTCATTTCACATCCTGTTCCCGGCGATTACCATCGGCCTGGCCAGTTACCTTGCGGTGCTGGAAGGGCTCTGGCTCAAGACCCATAACGATACCTACCGTGACCTTTACCATTTCTGGTCGAAGATCTTTGCCGTCAACTTCGGCATGGGCGTGGTCTCGGGGTTGGTCATGGCCTACCAGTTCGGCACCAACTGGAGCCGCTTCTCGGATTTCGCCGGCGCCGTCACCGGCCCCTTGCTGACGTATGAAGTGCTCACGGCGTTCTTCCTCGAGGCCGGTTTTCTTGGCGTGATGCTGTTCGGCTGGAACAAGGTGGGGCGCAAGCTGCACTTCTTCTCCACGGTAATGGTGGCCGTGGGTACGCTGATCTCCACCTTCTGGATCCTGGCGTCCAACAGCTGGATGCAGACGCCCCAGGGCTTTGAAATCATCGACGGCCGCGTGATCCCCACCGACTGGCTGGCAGTAATCTTCAACCCTTCATTCCCCTATCGCTTGATGCACATGGCCACGGCGGCCTTCGTGGCGACCGCATTCTTCGTCGGCTCCTCGGCGGCCTGGCACTTGCTGCGCGGCAAGGACAACCCGGCGATCCGCAAAATGCTCTCCATGGCGATGTGGATGGCGCTGATTGTGGCGCCTGTCCAGGCGGTAATCGGCGACTTCCACGGGCTCAATACCCTGGAGCACCAGCCGGCGAAGATCGCCGCGATCGAAGGTCACTGGGAAAATAAAGGCAATGAGGCGACGCCGCTGATCCTGTTCGGCTGGCCCGACATGCAGGCGGAAAAAACCAAGTACGCCGTAGAGATTCCCTACCTGGGCAGCCTGATCCTGACCCATTCCCTGGATAAACAGGTGCCTGCACTCAAGGAGTTCGCGCCGCAAGACCGACCGAATTCGACCGTGGTGTTCTGGTCCTTCCGGGTCATGGTCGGGTTGGGGTTCCTGATGATCTTTACCGGTCTGTTCAGCCTGTGGCTGCGCCGGGGCGACCGGATGTATACCTCCAGACCGTTCCTGTACCTGGCGTTGTGGATGGGCCCGTCCGGCCTGATCGCGATCCTCGCCGGTTGGTTCACCACCGAAATCGGGCGCCAGCCTTGGGTGGTCTATGGGCTGATGCGCACGGCGGATGCCTCCTCCGGGCATAGCGTGGCGCAGATGACCATCACCTTGGTGTTGTTCGTGGTGGTGTACTTCGCCCTGTTCGGCGCGGGCCTGGGCTACATGATGCGCCTGGTGCGCAAAGGCCCTGTGACCCACGACAGCACCGAACCGACCCACGGCGGCCCCGGCCAGAAACGCACACCGGCACGTCCGTTGTCGGCGGCCGACGATGGCACCGACGACGACCACGACCACATCCAGCACAAGGGGAATTGAGATGGGTATTGATCTTCCGCTGATCTGGGCCGTGATCATCATCTTCGGCATCATGATGTACGTGGTGATGGACGGCTTCGACCTGGGCATCGGCATCCTCTTTCCGTTTGTTCCGGGCAAAGTCGACCGTGACGTGATGATGAACACCGTCGCGCCGGTCTGGGACGGCAATGAAACCTGGCTGGTGCTGGGTGGGGCGGCGCTGTACGGCGCCTTCCCGCTGGCTTATTCGGTGGTGCTGTCGGCGCTGTACCTGCCGCTGATCCTGATGCTGGTGGGGTTGATTTTTCGCGGCGTGGCGTTCGAGTTCCGCTTCAAAGCCAAGGACCACAAGCGCCATCTGTGGGACAAGGCCTTCATCGGCGGTTCGCTGGCGGCGACGTTCTTCCAGGGCGTGGCGCTGGGGGCGTTCATCGACGGCATTCCGGTGGTCAATCGCCAGTTCGCCGGCGGTTCGCTGGACTGGCTCACGCCGTTTACGCTGTTCTGCGGCGTAGCGCTGATCGTCGCGTATGCCTTGCTCGGCTGCACCTGGCTGATCATGAAGACCGAAGGCAAGCTGCAGGAACAGATGCACAACCTGGCGCGGCCGTTGGCATTCGTGGTGCTGGCGGTGATCGGCATCGTCAGCCTGTGGACCCCGCTTTCGCACGCGGAAATCGCCTCGCGCTGGTTCACCCTGCCTAATCTGTTCTGGTTCCTGCCGGTGCCGCTGCTGGTGCTGGTGACCATGTACGGGCTGATTCGCGCGGTGGCGCGCAATGCGCACTACACACCGTTCCTGCTGACGCTGGTGCTGATCTTCCTCGGCTACAGCGGCCTGGGGATCAGCCTGTGGCCGAACATCGTGCCGCCGTCGGTGTCGATCTGGGACGCCGCCGCACCGCCGCAGAGCCAAGGCTTCATGCTGGTGGGCACCTTGTTCATCATCCCATTCATCCTGGGTTACACCTTCTGGAGCTACTACGTGTTCCGCGGCAAGGTCACCCACGAAGACGGTTACCACTAGGAGGGGCGCGACATGTCCGGCAAGCCTTCGTTGCACGAGATCGAACAGGCTGAAAAGCAACCGCTGTGGCGGCGCCTGGGGTGGCTGGCGATGATTTGGACCGGCAGCGTGCTGGCACTGTTCGTCGTGGCCAGCCTGATGCGCATGTTCATGAATGCGGCCGGCCTGACCACCCACTGACATCCCATCCCGTTGCCTTGCGGCACGGTTTTTTGACCCTGTTTCTACGTTGTAGGGGCGGGGTCTTTTTTTATTTCCGGGCTTTGAGAATCACGAACTTGGGCGTGGCCGCCACCTGCTCGACGCCGCGGAACAGCCGCGCCAATTTGCTGTGATAACCCAGGTGGCGGTTGCCGACGATATACAGCGCACCGCCCACCACCAACGCCTCACGAGCCTGCTGGAACATGCGCCAGGCAAGGAAGTCGCCGACCACCTGCTGCTGGTGGAATGGCGGGTTGCACAGCACCACGTCCAGCGATTGGGCCGCTTGCCCGGCCAGGCCATCGGCGGCGCGCACGATCACGGCACGCTCACCGAGCGCGGCCTGCCAGTTTTCACGGGCCGATTGCACGGCCATGTAGGACTCGTCCACCAGGGTGTAGTGCGCGTCGGGGTTGTGCAGCGCGCTGGCAATCGCCAGCACGCCGTTGCCGCAGCCGAGGTCCGCCACGCGGGCATCGCTCAGGCCGGTGGGCAGGTGCGGCAGGAACGCGCGGGTGCCGATGTCCAGGCCTTCGCGACAGAACACGTTGGCGTGGTTCAGCAACTCAAGGGCGGGAGTGTCCAGGGTGTAACGCGTCGGATAGGGCGAAGCGGCGACAGGGCGCTCGGCCACGGCGGCGATCAGCAGTCGGGCTTTCTTGACCGCCAGAGAGGCGTGCATCGGCCCGATATAGCGTTCCAGCAGGTCCCCGGCCGCGCGTGGCAAGTGCTTGACCATCGCCCCGGCGATCACTTCGGCGCCGGGTGCCAGTCGGCCCTGCAGGCGTATCAGTTGTTCTTCCAATAGCGCCAGGGTTTTGGGCACGCGGATCAGCACGCGGTCGAACGGCCCGGTGGGCACCTCGCTTGCGGGAATGAACGGCACGGCATCGAAAGCCTTGGCGTTGCGCACCAGGTTTTTCTCCAGGCCCTGGGCCGCCAGGAACGAGTCGCCGCTGGACGTCACCTGCACCCGGCCTTCAAGGCTGGCCGCCAGGGCGCCGAAGCTGTCGTTGAGCACCAGCACGCGGGTGCTGACGTTCGGCTGCTGTGCCGCCAGATGGTTGAGCAGGTATTCGTCGGCGGCATCGAAGGCTTGCAGCGGGTCGTTGTGCTGCTCGGGCTGGCGGATCAGATCGAGCTGGGCGAAGGGGCTGTCGAGCAGGGGCATGGGGGGAGGAAACTCTGGGTAGTCGAACCTTCTGGGTGAACGGCGACACGACATTGAAGGCTGCGTCATCACCCGGAACTGGTCGCAAATGTTACGGTTTTTTTGTGCGGATTACATGCGGTGTTTATAGAAAGCCGGCCTTTGCAGCCACCATCACGGCGGCGATCTTGTTATTGACCCCTAGTTTTCGCATCGAACTGCAGTTGTGAAACCCCACCGTGCGTTCGGACAGGCACAGGATCTGTGCGATCTCCGCCGCGGTTTTGCCCAGCGCCGACCACCGCAGCACTTCGATTTCGCGCGCGGTCAACTTTGTGGACGGCCTGGCAGTTGGGCCGTTGGCGTATTTATGCGCCACTACGGTATGCAGCGCGTGGCACAGCCACAGGGCATTGCCGGCTTTTTCGTACAGTTCCTCCGGGGTGATTTCGCCTGTGCGGCGGCTCAATGTCAGCATGCTGACCACGCCGTGTGGGCTGTGCAACGGCTGTGTCCACCCCAAATGCACGCCATAGGATCGAGCCAGTTGCCACAGATGCGGCGAACTTTCGAAGGCACTTTCTTTCCACACAAACGGCAACACAGAGCGTTGGCAGTGAGTCACCACAGGGTCGTAATGAAAAAACTTGGCGCGGCGGTAGAGTTTGTTCCACTCATTTGGATAGTTGTTTTTTTCGAATACAAGATTTTGATTAGTCGTGTGCTGAGTACTCATTTTGAAGGCGCAGAAGTGAAAGCCGAGGGCGTAGGTTTCATTGACGACCATCTCAAAGACACTGGTGATCTCGTCCTCCTCTTTCAGTTTTGGGGGGCGTGTGTTGTGCCAGTTGACCATCGATAACTCTCCATGTGAATTGGCATGGCTTGGGTACGTCCTGATCCCAATGCTGCTCGGAAAAGAGTGTAGGACACCGGCTACTTTCAGGTACGAAAAAAAATTAATAGTAGTTGGTAATTTTCGAGGGTTTTAACTTGTACAGACTTAACAGTTTTGTGTAGCTATTTAAAAGAGTATTGATTTTGAGGCTTTTCAAGTAGTGTCTAATTGACATCATTTGGTTAGGCTTTTTACTCTAGTAATCGAACGGGAGGACGTTAATAGCTAAATGATTAGTGCATGTGCAAGAACTTGATCAGTCAAAAGCCGTAACTAATAAAGGGTCTTTCTATCGTCGCGATCGACATTCCGTCAGCGGTCGATAATGCCAGTACAAATCACCGGTGTTAGCCGGCGCGGCTTTGAGGGACACTAGTGGCCTCTGCAGATCGGAGTTCCCCATGACGGCCAGCGCTGAAAAATACACCTGCCAGACCTTGCTCGACGTGCAATCGCTCACCCCCAGCCTCTTCACCCTGCGCACCACCCGCGATCCGGGATTTCGTTTCACCGCCGGCCAATTTGTGCGCCTGGGGGTCACCAAGGCGGATGGCAGCACTGTATGGCGCGCGTATTCCGTGGTGTCGGCGCCTTTTGACGAGTACCTGGATTTCTTCTCGATCGTCGTACCGGGGGGGGAGTTCACCAGTGAGCTTAGCCGCCTGCGTGTCGGCGACACGCTGATGGTGGAGCGTCAGGCCACGGGTTATCTGACGTTGAACCGATTCGTCGATGGCCGCGACCTGTGGTTGCTGGGCACGGGCACCGGCGTGGCGCCGTTTCTGTCGATCCTGCAGGACTTCGAAGCCTGGGAAAAATTCGAGCGCATCATCCTGGTGTACAGCGCACGTGAGGCCAGGGAGCTGGCTTACCAGTCGCTGATCAAGGAACTGGGCGAGCGCGAATACCTGGCCGAGTACGCGCATAAACTCACCTACCTGCCTATCGTCACTCGTGAGCAGCACCCGGGGGCCTTGAACGGCCGCATCACCACCTTGATCGAAAACGGCGAGCTGGAGCGGGCGGCCGGGGTAAAACTGAGCCCCGAGCATTCACGCGTGTTGATTTGCGGTAACCCGCAGATGGTCGATGACACCCGCCAACTGCTGAAGAAACGCGACATGAACCTGTCGCTCTCCAGGCGACCGGGCCAGGTGGCGGTGGAGAACTACTGGTAAACGAAAGGCGCCCCTGGAGGCTAATGCCGGTCAGTTAAGAGACGGAACGGACAATCAGTCACCTGTGGCGAGCGGGCTTGCCCCGCGTTGGGCTGCGCAGCAGCCCCAAAACATAGTCCCGGAGCTGCCTGGCATACTGCGACGCTCCTATTGGGGCTGCTGCGCAGCCCAACGCGGGGCAAGCCCGCTCGCCACAGTTACAGTGTTCCTCCTTAACTGACTGGCATTACCCCTGGAGGCGCCTTTTTTGCAAACCGGTGCGGCTTAAAGCGGCTTGTCGTTCTGTGCCTTGAGCAGATCGCGGATCTCGCCCAGCAGCACTTCTTCCTTGGTCGGCGTCGGCGGCAGGCTCGGTGCCTTGGCCTCTTCGCGCTTGAGACGGTTGATCACCTTCACGCCCATGAAGATTGCAAATGCCACGATCAGGAAGTCGACGACGCTCTGGATGAACTTGCCATACGCCAGCACCACGGCCGGTGCATCGCCCTGGGCGGCCTTGAGCGTGATCGCCAGATCACCGAAGTCCACACCGCCGATCAACAGACCGAGCGGCGGCATCACCACGTCGCCTACAAATGAGGAAACAATTTTGCCGAAGGCGGCGCCGATGATGATACCGACGGCCATGTCGACCACATTACCTTTGACCGCGAAGGCCTTGAACTCACTGATCACGCCCATAGGTTATTCCTTGTTACAGATGAGAAGGGTGGTGCCAAGTGTAAGTCAGTCGATGCGGGCTTGCGCGACACAACTGTTAACACTGTTGGTTTTTATCGACACATTAAAACGCAAATAGTTTGCAAAGTGCCACCAATCGCGCGCGAAATACCCGGAAATTCAGTGGGTTACCACACTCATTTATTAATCGGCCTGGTATGAGTTTTCTATTTATCTTCTGACTCTCGGGTCACTAGCCTCTGGCAAGCACAACTGAATGTGCATCAAAAAAACCAGAGGAAACCTTGATGAAAAATCCAACCCGCCGCGGGCCGGTGCTGGCGCGACACGCGCTGCTCCTGGCCACCGCCAGCCTGCTTTCCCTGTCTGTACACGCCGCCAACCTCACCCGCGACAACGGTGCCACGGTTGGCGATAACCAGAACTCGCAAACCGCCGGTGCCACCGGCCCGGTGCTGCTGCAAGACGTACAGCTGATTCAGAAACTGCAACGCTTCGACCGCGAGCGTATCCCGGAGCGTGTGGTGCACGCGCGGGGCACCGGCGCCCACGGCACCTTCACCGTGACCGATGGCCTCAGCGACCTCACCAAGGCCAAAGTATTCGCCGCCGGCGAGACCACCCCGGTGTTCGTGCGCTTCTCCGCCGTGGTGCATGGCAACCATTCCCCGGAAACCCTGCGTGACCCACGCGGCTTCGCCACCAAGTTCTATACCGCTGACGGTAACTGGGACTTGGTGGGCAATAACTTCCCGACGTTCTTTATTCGCGACGCCATCAAGTTCCCTGACATGGTGCATGCGTTCAAACCTGATCCGCGCACTAACCTGGACGACGATTCCCGCCGGTTCGACTTCTTCTCCCATGTTCCCGAGTCGACCCGCACGCTCACCGAGTTGTATTCCGACGCCGGCACACCCGCCAGTTACCGGGAAATGGATGGCAATGGCGTACACGCCTACAAGTTGATTAACGCCAAGGGCGAAGTGCATTACGTCAAGTTCCACTGGAAGAGCCTGCAAGGCATCAAGAATTTAGATCCCAAACAAGTGGTGCAAGTACAGGGGCGCGATTACAGCCACATGACTAACGACTTGGTCACCCATATCAACAAGGGCGACTTCCCGAAGTGGGACTTGTATGTGCAAGTGCTCAAGCCTGAAGACTTGGCCAAGTTCGACTTCGATCCACTGGACGCCACCAAGATCTGGCCGAATGTGCCCGAGCGCAAAGTGGGGCAGATGGTCCTCAACCGTAATCCGGCCAACGTTTTCCAAGAGACCGAACAAGTCGCCATGGCGCCGGCCAACCTGGTGCCGGGCATCGAGCCGTCTGAAGACCGCCTGCTGCAAGGCCGTGTGTTCTCCTACGCCGACACCCAGATGTACCGCCTGGGCGCCAATGCCCTGCAACTGCCGATCAACGCCCCGCGCGTGACCGTCAACAACGGCAATCAGGACGGCGCGATGAACAGCGGCAAGACCAGCAGCGGTGTGAACTATCAGCCAAGCCGCCTGGAACCGCGTGAAGAGCCACAAGCCGCGCGCTACAGCCAGTTGCCGCTGTCCGGCAGCACCCAGCAGGCGAAAATCCAGCGCGAGCAGAACTTCAAGCAGGCCGGTGATCTGTACCGTTCGTACAGTCAGAAAGAGCGTCAGGACCTGATTGAAAACTTCGGCGGCTCCCTGGCCACCACCGATGACGAGAGCAAGCACATCATTCTCTCGTTCCTCTATAAGGCCGATCCGGAATACGGCACCGGCGTGGCCAAGGTCGCCAAGGGCGATCTGGCCCGCGTGAAGGCGCTGGCCGACAAACTGACCGACTGACCCGTTGGTTCCGATCGGCGTCCACGCGGGCGCCGATCCCTTGGCAGGAGAACTCCCATGCGTATTTCCATTGGCTTGCTGATCGCCATGCTGGCCTTCACGGCTCGGGCCGAATCCGCCGACCCGGTCGCGCTCAAGGCGCAACTGCAGGACTATTACTTCGACGCCGCCCGCCGTGGCGACCTCGACATGCTCAATACATTCATTGAGTCCGGCTACAGCCTGAACACCCAGGACGACAAGGGCTACACCGCCCTGATCCTCGCCGCCTACCATGGCCAGGCGCCCTTTGTGGAGCGCTTGCTGGACGCCGGTGCCGACGCCTGCGTGCAGGATAAACGCGGTAACACCGCCCTGATGGGCGCGATCTTCAAGGGTGAGCTGAAAATTGCCCAGCGCCTGCTGGCCACCGACTGCAACCCCGACCAGCGCAACGGTGCCGGGCAGACCGCCGCCATGTACGCCGGGCTGTTCAAGCGCATCGAACTGCTGGATGAACTGAAGGCCAAGGGCGCCGACCTCAACGCCGAAGACCCGGTGGGTAACAGTGCCTCGCGATTGGCCAGCGGTGAAATCCGGACCCCGGCGTCGCGCTGAGCTATCATCGCGGTTTTTCAGTTGGAGGTTCTCGAATGGCAAAGGCCAAGCGCATGTACGGCTGCACGGAGTGCGGCGCGACCTTTCCCAAGTGGGCCGGCCAGTGCGGCGAATGCGGCGCGTGGAACACCCTGACGGAAACCATGATCGAGAGCGGCGGGGCGGCTGCGCCCACCGGTCGCGCCGGCTGGACCGGGCAACAGGCGCAGATCAAAACCCTGGCTGAAGTCAGCGTCGAAGAGATTCCGCGATTTTCCACGGCCTCCGGTGAACTGGACCGGGTGCTGGGCGGCGGCCTGGTGGATGGCTCGGTGGTGCTGATCGGCGGCGACCCGGGCATCGGCAAGTCGACCATTCTGTTGCAGACCTTGTGCAGCATTGCCAGCCGCATGCCGGCGCTGTACGTCACCGGTGAAGAATCCCAGCAACAAGTGGCCATGCGCGCCCGTCGCCTGGGCCTGCCCCAGGACCAGTTGCGGGTGATGACCGAAACCTGCATCGAAAGCATCATTGCCACGGCTCGTGTGGAAAAGCCCAAAGTCATGGTGATCGACTCGATCCAGACGATTTTTACCGAGCAATTGCAATCGGCGCCGGGCGGTGTGTCCCAGGTACGCGAGAGCGCGGCGCTGCTGGTGCGTTATGCCAAGCAGAGCGGCACGGCGATTTTCCTGGTCGGCCACGTCACCAAAGAGGGTGCGCTGGCGGGGCCTCGCGTGCTGGAGCATATGGTCGACACTGTGCTGTATTTCGAGGGCGAGTCCGACGGACGCCTGCGTTTGCTGCGGGCGGTAAAGAACCGTTTCGGTGCGGTCAACGAACTGGGTGTCTTCGCCATGACCGACCGAGGGTTGAAGGAAGTTTCCAACCCTTCGGCGATTTTCCTGACCCGCGCCCAGGAGGAAGTCCCCGGCAGCGTGGTCATGGCCACGTGGGAAGGCACCCGGCCGATGCTGGTGGAGGTCCAGGCGCTGGTGGATGACAGCCATCTGGCCAATCCGCGTCGGGTGACGCTGGGGCTGGATCAGAACCGCCTGGCCATGCTGCTCGCGGTGCTGCATCGCCATGGCGGCATTCCGACCCACGACCAGGACGTATTTCTCAATGTGGTCGGCGGGGTCAAGGTGCTGGAAACTGCGTCCGACCTGGCCTTGATGGCGGCGGTGATGTCCAGCCTGCGCAACCGGCCATTACCTCATGACCTGTTGGTGTTCGGTGAAGTCGGCCTGTCCGGCGAAGTGCGCCCGGTGCCGAGCGGTCAGGAACGACTCAAGGAAGCCGCCAAGCACGGCTTCAAGCGCGCGATCGTGCCCAAGGGCAACGCGCCGAAGGAAGCGCCGGCGGGGCTGCAGGTCATTGCGGTGACGCGGCTGGAGCAGGCGCTCGATGCACTTTTCGAATAACAAGGGAACCACCCGATGCAACGATCGAACGACTGGGCGGTAGTCGCCCTGCTTGTCGCCCTGACCGGCGCGCCCGCCATGGCCGCGGCTGCCGAGCTGCCGCCCGGTTACCGCCTGGCCCAGACGCTGGCAACCGAAGAGGGCAACCAGCTGCAGATCCTGGAAGACCAGCGCATCAGCGCGCAGATGCATAAGGACAATTGGGGCAGTGGGCTGGATGAGGACTCGTTCGACGAGCCCGGCGATCTGGTCGACAACCCGCTGCTTGAGGCTCAAGTACGCCTGGTGTCGGCCGCCGATAAAGTGGTTGCGCAGCAGGACCTTGGCTACCCGCTGGCCGAGGTCGGTAAAGCCCCGCTCAAGGGTTTACCCGCGCCGGTGTATTTCCTGAGCATCGATGAGACCGCGCCGATGGGCTCCTACAGCGGCCCTGCCACTCAATTGCTGCTGCCGGCCAAACAGCAACTCACCCCGCTGAGCTACACCGGCGCGGACGGCAAGCCTCAACCGCTGACCCTGGCCCACACGGGGAAGGCTGACTGGCAGGTGGCGACGCCGGCCAGTGGCGGGCCGGATGAACTGTTGCAGGTATCGTCGTTTATGGACGGCGACGGTGAGGACGATTTCACCACGCGCTACCAGACGTATCGCTATGTCGACGGGCAATGGCAAGTTGCGTCGAGCCAGAAAAAGGGCTACTGGGACATGGAAAGCGACTTTCCCGGCCGCGAGGCGTTTCCCTGAGCCTATAGCGCCAGCAAAGCGCCCAACTCTCGCTCAAGTTCATCTTGATCGCCGAGGTTCAATTCGATCAGCCGTCGCAGGTGGCTGATCGAATCCAGGTCGATTTCTTTGCACACAAAGCCCAGTTGGCCGTGATCGTCATGGGTCAGCCTGACCTGCATCTTGATATGCGCTTTGGGATCCAGGCGGATATCCACCTCGAACGGCAGGTCTTTATTGCCCTTCCAATGTTCGGGCCGCTTTACTGCCAGGCCCTTGAGCGACAGATCCACTAAGGTTACTGGCCATTGCTGCTCGTTTTGGCGAAGTTCGGTTTTCGCATCCAGGGCGATCCGGCGGAAATAGCGGCGGTCGGACGGGTGATCGGTCATGGTGAAACCCTCTGAGGATGGATGGAGTGTAGCCCTGCGCCATCATTGGGCGATTTTTTCTGCTTTTTTCAGCGCTGCAGGGCTCTAGACCAATGGAGGGGGGTGGCCTTTGGGGCCAACAGCGCTAAACTCCGAGTGGCTGTCCTTTCTGTCCACCCTGGCTGGAATATAAAAATGAAAAATAATAATAGCCTGCTACGCCACTTACCCTGGCTGGTGCTGGCAATCGTAGGAGCGTGCGCCCTGGGCGTAGTGGCCTTGCGCCGCGGCGAGGCGATCAACGCCTTGTGGATTGTGGTGGCCGCAGTGGCCATCTACCTGGTTGCTTACCGTTACTACAGTCTGTTCATCGCTAACAACGTGATGCAGCTCGACCCACGGCGGGCCACCCCCGCAGTGCTCAACAATGACGGTCTGGACTATGTGCCGACCAACAAACACATCCTGTTCGGTCACCACTTTGCCGCCATTGCCGGCGCAGGCCCGCTGGTCGGCCCGGTGCTGGCGGCGCAGATGGGCTATCTGCCCGGCACACTCTGGCTGATCGCCGGCGTGGTGCTGGCCGGTGCGGTGCAGGACTTTATGGTGCTGTTCCTGTCCACCCGTCGCAACGGCCGATCCCTGGGGGATATGGTGCGCGAAGAGATGGGGCGCATTCCGGGGACTATCGCGCTGTTCGGCTGCTTCCTGATCATGATCATCATCCTCGCGGTGCTGGCGCTGATCGTGGTCAAGGCCCTGGCCGAGAGCCCATGGGGCATCTTCACGGTGATGGCGACCATCCCGATCGCGATGTTCATGGGCATTTACATGCGCTACATCCGCCCGGGCCGCATCGGCGAGATTTCCATCATCGGCGTGCTGTTGCTGCTCGGCTCGATCTGGCTGGGCGGGCAGATTGCCGCCGATCCGGTGTGGGCCAAGGCGTTCAGCTTCACCGGCGTGCAAATCACCTGGATGCTGATCGGCTACGGTTTCGTGGCGGCGGTATTGCCGGTGTGGCTGATCCTGGCGCCGCGCGACTACCTGTCGACCTTCCTCAAGATCGGCACCATCATTGCCCTGGCGATCGGTATCCTGGTCACCATGCCCGAGCTGAAAATGCCGGCGCTGACCCAGTTCATCGATGGCACCGGCCCGGTGTGGAAAGGCGGGCTGTTCCCGTTCCTGTTCATCACCATCGCCTGTGGCGCGGTCTCGGGTTTCCACGCGCTGATTTCGTCGGGCACCACGCCCAAGCTGCTGGATAACGAAACCAACGCCCGCTACATCGGTTACGGCGGCATGTTGATGGAGTCCTTCGTGGCCATCATGGCGATGGTCGCGGCCTCGGTGATCGAGCCCGGTGTGTACTTCGCCATGAACAGCCCGGCCGCCGTGGTTGGCGGTGACGTAATGGCCGTGGCGCAGACCGTCAGCAGCTGGGGTTTTGCAATCACCCCGGAAGCGCTGCAGGCGGTGGCCCATGACATCGGCGAAACCACCATCCTGGCGCGTGCCGGCGGTGCGCCGACATTGGCAGTCGGTATCGCGCAGATCCTGCACAGTGTGCTGCCGGGTGAAAACACCATGGCGTTCTGGTACCACTTTGCGATCCTGTTCGAAGCCTTGTTCATCTTGACCGCTGTCGACGCCGGTACCCGTGCCGGTCGCTTCATGCTGCAGGACCTGCTGGGCTCGTTCGTGCCGGCGCTCAAGCGTACCGAGTCGTGGACCGCCAACCTGATCGCGACCGCCGGTTGTGTAGCGATGTGGGGTTACCTGCTGTATCAAGGCGTGATCGACCCACTGGGCGGTATCAACACGCTGTGGCCGCTGTTTGGCATCTCCAACCAGATGCTGGCCGGTATCGCGCTGATGCTCGCCACCGTTGTGCTGATAAAGATGAAGCGCCAGCGCTACATCTGGGTAACGATGCTGCCGGCCGTATGGCTGCTGATCTGCACCACCACCGCAGGCTTCATCAAGCTGTTCGACGCCAACCCGGCAATCGGCTTCCTGTCGCTGGCCAAGAAGTACAGCGATGCCCTGGCCGGTGGTCAGATCCTCGCGCCGGCCAAGAGCATCGACCAGATGCAGCACGTGATCTGGAACGCCTACACCAACGCGACACTGACGGCGTTGTTCCTGTTCGTGGTATTCAGCATCCTGTTCTATGCGCTCAAGGTCGGCGTCGCCGCCTGGGGCAACAAGGAACGTACGGATAAAGAAGCCCCGTTCCAGGCCATTCCGGACGCATGATCGAGGATTGCAGCCATGTTCAATGACATCAGTCGCCTGGGTAAATACCTCGGTCAGGCCGCACGCCTGATGGTCGGCATGCCCGACTACGACACCTACGTCGAGCATATGCAAACCAAGCACCCGGACAAACCGGTGATGGACTACAAGGCGTTCTTCCGGGAACGCCAGGAAGCCCGTTACGGTGGCAAGGGTGGGCCCAAGTGCTGCTGACCCGTTAGTTCGGGCTGGCGATGATCCACTGTGGGAGGGGGCTTGCCCCCGATAGCGGTGTCTCAGTGACACATAAGTGCCTGACACACTGCTATCGGGGGCAAGCCCCCTCCCACATTTGTTTTGTGTTTCTTCAGTTAATAAGGAGAACTGTTTGTTCTCTCCCATTCCAGTGACCGTTCTCAGTGGCTTTCTCGGCGCCGGCAAGACCACCTTGCTGCGCCACCTGCTCAAAGCCGAGCACGGCCTTAAAATCGCCGTGATCGAAAACGAATTCAGTGACGCCGGTATCGATACTCAGCTGTTGGGCGCCGAGCCGGTGCAGGTCATGACCCTGTCCAACGGCTGCGTTTGCTGCACTATCCACACCGACCTGACCAAGGCCCTTTACCTGCTGCTGGAACGCCTGGACAGCGGTGAGATTGCTTTCGACCGCCTGGTGATCGAGTGCACCGGCCTGGCCGACCCGGCGCCGGTGGCCCAGACATTTTTCATCGACGAGGAATTGCGCGAGCGCTACATCCTCGACGGCATCATCACCCTGGTGGACGCAGCCCACGCCGAGCACCACCTGACCCAGACCATCGCCCAGGCGCAGATTGGCTTTGCCGACCGCTTGTTGGTGAGCAAGCGTGATCTGGTGGACGCCACCACATTCGACGCTCTCAGCGAACGCCTGACGCGTATCAACCGTCGCGCGCCGATCCACGTCGTCGAGCACGGCAAGATAGATTTGGCTCAGTTGCTCGATGTCCGTGGTTTCAACCTCAATGCCGGCATGAGCCTGCGTCCGGTGAGCCAGGCGCCGTCCATCGACCGTATCTCCAGCCTGGTGCTGCGCACCGACCAGCCGCTGGATATCGACCGCCTCAGTGAATTTATGAACGAACTGCTGGAAGACCACGGCAAGCAATTGCTGCGCTACAAAGGCGTGCTGAATATTGCCGGGGAGGAGCGGCGCATGGTGTTCCAGGGTGTGCTGAAGCTCTATGGTTTCGACTGGGACACGCAGTGGGGCGAGGGCGAGGCTCGGGAGAGTGTGATCGTGTTTATTGCCGATGAATTGCCGGAAGACAAGATCCGCGAAGGCTTTGCCAAGGTCTACCAACCCTGAAAACCCTGTGGCAGGGGGCTTGAGCGCATTTCACATTGAAATCTGGCATAAAAAAGCCCGGCTCTAGAGCCGGGCTTCTTATTCAAGCAACTGCAATCAAGCGCCGTATACCGGCAGCTTCTTGCAGATGGCCTTGACCTTCTCACGTACCGCGTCGATCACGGCTTCGTTGTTCAGGTCAGCCAGGATGTCGCAGATCCAGCCGGCCAGTTCCTTGCACTCTGCTTCCTTGAAGCCGCGAGTGGTCACAGCCGGGGTGCCGAAACGCAGGCCGGAAGTGACGAACGGCGAGCGTGGGTCGTTCGGTACCGAGTTTTTGTTCACGGTGATGAAGGCTTTGCCCAGGGCAGCGTCCGCATCTTTACCGGAGATGTCCTGCTTGATCAGCGACAGCAGGAACAGGTGGTTTTCAGTACCGCCGGACACCACGTCAAAGCCACGCTCGATGAACACACCGGCCATGGCCTTGGCGTTCTTCACCACTTGTTGCTGGTAGGTCTTGAACTCAGGCTGCAGGGCTTCCTTGAAGCAGATCGCTTTAGCGGCGATCACGTGCTCCAGCGGGCCACCCTGGGCACCAGGGAAGACGGCGGAGTTCAGCTTCTTCTCGATCTCGGCGTTGGCGCGCGCCAGGATCAGGCCGCCACGTGGACCGCGCAGGGTTTTGTGGGTGGTGGTGGTGACCACGTCAGCGAATGGCACCGGGTTCGGGTAGACGCCGGCGGCGACCAGACCGGCCACGTGGGCCATGTCGACGAACAGGTAGGCACCGACTTTGTCGGCGATGGCGCGAAAACGCGGGAAGTCCAGGATCTGCGAGTAGGCAGAGAAACCGGCCACGATCATTTTTGGCTTGTGCTCAACGGCCAGGCGCTCGACTTCGTCGTAGTCGATCAGGCCATTGGCATCGATACCGTATTGAACGGCGTTGTACAGCTTGCCGGAGGAGGACACGCTGGCGCCGTGGGTCAGGTGACCGCCGTGGGCCAGGCTCATGCCCAGAATGGTGTCGCCGCCTTGCAGCAGGGCCAGATACACGGCGCTGTTGGCCTGGGAACCGGCGTGCGGCTGGACGTTGGCGTAATCGGCGCCGAACAGTTCCTTGGCACGGTCGATGGCCAGTTGTTCAACCACGTCGACGTACTCGCAACCACCGTAGTAGCGCTTGCCCGGGTAGCCTTCGGCGTACTTGTTGGTGAGTACAGAGCCTTGAGCCTCCATCACCGCAGGGCTGGTGTAGTTTTCCGAAGCGATCAGCTCAATGTGCTCTTCCTGGCGCACGGCTTCTTGCTCCATGGCGGCGAAGAGATCGGCGTCGTACTTGGCAATAGTCAAATCACGGCTGAACATGGCGGTCCTCAAGGATCGGGGGCAGAAAAGGAGGGCATTCTAACCCAATGGGTTTTAGATGGCATATGAAAGGACGTCATGTCGCGGACAAGCGGGATTCACCTCGGGATGGGTGGTGGCTGTGCCGGCCTCATCGGGGGCAAGCCCCCTCCCACCTTCGATTTGTGAATACATTCAAATGTGGGAGGGGGCTTGCCCCCGATGAGGCCAGTGGCCGCACCACACCCTTCAATCGAACATGAAGAGGGCATCATTGCTGAACTGCGCCTCGAACCGATTCGCCGGCATCGGCCGCCCGAACAGGTAGCCCTGGACCTCGTCGCAACCATGTTCGCGCAGGAAGTCCAGTTGCTCATGGGTTTCCACGCCCTCGGCGATCACCGCCAGGTTCAGGCTGTGGGCCATGGCGATAATCGCGCGGGCGATCTGCGCGTCCTGTTCGCCGGACGGCAGGCCGTCGACGAAGGTGCGGTCGATCTTCAGCACATCGATGGGGAATTGCTTGAGGTAGTTGAGCGACGAGTAACCGGTGCCGAAGTCGTCCACCGCAATGCTCAAGCCCAGGTTTTTCAGGCTGTCGAGGATGTGCATGGCTTCGTTGACTTCACGCATCAGGATACTTTCCGTCAGCTCCAGTTCCAGACACGCCGGCGGCAGGCCGGTGTCCTTCAGAATGTTGGCGATGCGCGTGCCCAACTGGCCGTCGGAAAACTGCCGCGCGGAGATGTTCACCGAGACTTTCGGCACGCGCACTTTGTTCTGATGCCAGGTCTTGAGCTGGCGGCAGGCCTCGCTGATGACCCAGTCGCCTACGTCCACCACCAGGCCCAGCTCTTCCAGTACCGGGATGAAGTCGCCTGGGGGCACCAGCCCGCGCCGTGGGTGGCGCCAGCGCAGCAGGGCTTCGGCGCCGGTCAGGCGTTTGCCGTCGCCGCTGAACTGCGGTTGGTAATAGAGCACGAATTCGTTCTGGTCGAGGGCGTGGCGCAGGTCGCTTTCCAGTTCCAGGCGTTCCAGCGCGCTGGCGTTCATGTCGGCCTGGTAGAACTGGAAGTTGTTCTTGCCGCGCTCCTTGGCGTGATACATCGCCGTGTCGGCGTTTTTCATCAGTTGGCTCAGCTCATTGCCATCCTGCGGGCTCAGGGCGATACCGATACTGGCGGTCACAAAGAACTCGCGGCCTTCCAGCACGAACGGCTTCACCAGGCTCGCAAGGATTTGCTCGGCCACATGAATGGCGCGGTTGAGCGCCAGTTCACGATTGACCCGGGGTTGCAGCAACAAGGTGAATTCGTCGCCGCCCATGCGCGCTACGGTGTCGTCTTCGGCCACGCAGCCGAGCAGGCGGGTTGCCATTTCCTTGAGCATGCGGTCGCCGGCGGCGTGGCCCAGGGAGTCGTTGATCGGTTTGAAGCGGTCGAGGTCGAGGAACATCAGCACCACCCACGACTTCTGCCGTTCGGCCGCCTGCAACGCGGTGTGCAGGCGGTCCTGGAACAATGTGCGGTTGGGCAGGTGAGTCAGGGCGTCGTAATAGGCCAGGCGGTGGATGCGCTGTTCGCTGGCCTTGCGCTCGCTGATGTCGCTGAAGAAACACACATAGCTGGCCAGGTCGCCTTCGTCGTCGAACACTGCGGTAATGCCGACCCAGGCCGGGTAATGCTCGCCGTTGCGGCGCTTGAGCCACACCTCGCCTTCCCAGGTGCTGTGCTGGTGCAATTGCTTGAGAACGTAGCGCAGGTGGGCTTCCTGCTGCTCGTCGACGGTCAGCATGTTCGGCAACTGGTCCAGCACATCCGCCACTTCATAGCCACTGACGCGGCTGAACGCTTCGTTGGCCTGCACGATATAGCCGGCCGGGTCGGTGATCAGGATCGCCGATGTGGAGTGCTCGAATACCGTGGCCGCCATGCGCAGGTCTTTTTCCGCGCGGCGTTGCTGGCTGATGTCGCGGCCCACGCCGAGGATGCCCTCGAAGGTGCCGTGCTCGTCCCATACCAGCACCACGCGCAGTTCGATCGGCACTTTGCGGCCATCGGCGCGCAGGCAGTCGAACAGAAACAGCTGGGTCTGCACCTGATCGCGCAGTTTGCTCAGGGCCGCCTGGTCGCCCAGCGCGCGACTGACCTGTTCCACCAGGCTGTAGATGCCGGCCAATTGCTGCGGGTTGGCGATGATCGATTGCCAACCGTTCTTGAACACCCAGTCCACGTCATAGCCCAGCACCGCATTGACCGATGGGCTGATGTAGTTGAGCGCCAGCTGGCTGTCGGTGGAGCAGATCACGTCGCTGATGCTTTCGGCGAGCATGCGGTAGCGCTGCTCGCTGTCGCGCAGCGATTCGCTGGCTTCGATCTGGTCGGTAATGTCCTTGGCCACGCCGATGATGCGCGTGACTTGCGAGCTCTTGTCCCGGGCCAGGGCCTGTTCACGGATATCGAAGCGTCGCCACTGGTTATTGCGATGGCGAAAGCGCAACTGACAGTGCAGCTGGGTCGCGTAGCCCGCCTGGCGTTGCTGCTGGCGCAGCTCGTGGTAGTGCTCGGCATCTTCGGGGTGGAGCAGGATCTCCCAGAAGTACTCGCCCATTTGCTGCAGTTCGGCGCGGTTATAGCCGAGCGTGTGGCCCAGGTGATGGTTGCTGAAAATCATGCGTTGGCTGATCACGTCCTGCACATACAGGTGGTCGGGCACCGTACGGACCACGTCCGACCAGAAGCTTTCGCGCTCCACCAGCGACAGCTCGATCAGCTTGCGGCTGGTGATATCGCTGATGCTGAGGATCACCGCCTTGAAATCGTCCTGCTGCTCCGGCAAGCGCATGACCAGCCACAGGTACTGTTCGTTGCCGGCCACGTCCTTGAGCTGGATTTCCAGCTCCAACTGGTCCTGCTGAGTCAGGACCGCCTCAAGCACGTGATAGCCGATAGAGGTAGCGTTGTCCGGGCAATCGCTGATCAGGCGCTGCCAGGCCTCTTCGCACGAGCCCACGTTCAGCAGGCGCACCGCCACCTGGTTGATTTCAGTGATGCGCAGTTCGCTGAGCAATAGCCGGCACTGCGCCGGGTCGGCCAGTCGCCAGGCCTGCAGTTGCTCGCGGGTCTGCAGGCGAGCCTTATCGAAAAAGGCATTGAGCCCCGACAGGTCCAGCACGCACAGGGCCACGCCGGTGCCTTCGAAAATATCCTGATAACGGCGCCGGCCCTCATGCACCTGGCGCTGACGGCGGCGCATGTTCAGCAGGACAATCACCGGGATCAGCGAGAACGCCAGCCCCAACAGGCATTTACCGATAAACGCCGGCAGCAGTTCTTCGAGCACGGCGGTGCGGTCGAACAGGCCGCGCAGTTGCCAGTCGCTTTTGCTCAGGGGAGTGATCAGTACGGTTTTGTTCAATTCGTCCGGGGTCAGGGCACCGGCCCATTGGGCCGGCATGCCGGTGTCGCGGCTGATCACGCGGTGGTTGAGGCGATTCTCGATGGCCCACGTCGGGCGCTGGCCCTGGTTGTCCTGGGGAGTCAGGTTGGCCAGGTACTCGGGCGCCAGGCGTAGCGCCCAGTAGACCCGCGAGCCGCCGCTGGGCTGGTGGAGCAGCAAATAGATGAGGGAACCGTCGTCGTTGTTGCTCAGGTAATACGCCTGGCCGTGGCTGCGCTCTACCAGCTCGTCGAGCCAGGCGCTGTCCTGGCTGTCCGTGGCACTGTCGCTGATCATCGCGCCGCTGGGAGCCAGCAGGGCGACGCTGCGCAATTCCGGCAGGGAACGCTGCAGTGTGCGCATCAAGGCCTGTTGCTGTTCGCTGTCGCGGGGCGCCTCGACCATCGGCAGCAGGTTGAGCGCGATCTTGGCGCTCAGGGCCATGTTCAGGCTGATTTGTTCGGCCAGGTCGGCGCTGTAGTCGATGGTGTATTGCTGTTGGTTTTTCTGGTTTTGCTGCAGTTGATCCAGCAGTTGCCAGAACAATAAAGCGAGCAGCAGAAGGACGAGCGTCGCCAATGCGCCTTTGAGAGGACCGTGCAGGGGCGCTCCTGGCGCTAGATGAGCGGCGCGCAAAGGAGTTGGCGGCGTGACTTTGGACAAGCTGTAATCCTGCGGTTTGGCTGGACTGGCGCGCGACGTGCACTATAAGCCGGACGCCCGGAGGGCGGCTAGCATGCCTTGACTTGTGGCAAAGTGCCAGTCCCGCCCGACTGAACGTGGCCGCGAGCGGCCGCGTCAGTCGTCCGTTTCAATCGACTTGTTGTCCTGCCTGAGCATGTTCGATCAAGTAGGGGTTACGTAGCTTTGTGAGCGGCAAATGCCGTTCACAGGGATACGTCATGAATAGTTTTCTGCACACTTCAAGCCAAGATGAAAATGATCACGCACGGTTCGAAATAATTAGAAGAAGGGAGCAGGGTGCACCAGAAACAGTAGCTTATATCCGCGACATTTATCAGCGCCGTTACGGGGCCGATATGACGCCCGCTTCCGACTGGCTGGTGGCACGTCGCAACCTGGCCAGTGGTGCGTTGTCGAGCGGCGCCCTGATCATGCTCGCCGCCCTGGGCTGGGTAGCCGGCGCGACGGTGTGCGGCAAGCGTCTGGCGCGGGTGGATTCCGAGAAGACTGACTGGGGTAGGCATGCATTACGATGGAACACACTATTCAGCGCTGGTCATTGAAAGGCAGTTGAGCAGGATTGACGACGAGGGCGAGCCCCACAGGCACTCCGTCGGTCAATTCGTGTTGGTAAAAAAGGCATGCTCCACGGCCACACGGAGGACCAGCGCTGGTTGCTCAAGCCTGGCATGGCCGTATGGATTGCGCCGCAGACCCTGCACGCCGGCATGGTGCACAGCCAGGTCGACCTTATCGTGCTGTACCTGGGCTTCGATTAATCCAAGGATTTCCCACCACCCTTAAACTGATTGAAGCCTCCGCGCTGATCGTTTCGCTGTGCGACCGACTGGCCGAGGAGGCCGTTCGGCCCACCGGCAGCGCGGCAGATCCATCGCGGGGTACTGGGCCAGACGCTGTGCACCTCGGCGATCCTGCTGGTGATGCTTTTGCACAGTACGCTGGACCTGAACGTGCTGGCCATCAGGTTGTTCTGATGCCGGCTGTGTGACACCGGTCGGCGTTCTGCATCTGTGCACAGGTTCATCTTGACGTAGAATACCGGCCTTTGTTTACACAGTTCATCAGAGGGCTCCATTTTGGCTCAATACGTCTTCACCATGCATCGGCTGGGCAAAGTCGTCCCACCGAAGCGGGAAATCCTGAAAAACATTTCGTTGTCCTTCTTCCCCGGCGCCAAGATCGGCGTGCTGGGCCTCAACGGTTCGGGTAAATCCACCCTGCTGAAAATCATGGCCGGCGTCGACACCGAATTCGAAGGCGAAGCGCGCCCGATGCCGGAGCTGAACATCGGTTACCTGCCGCAGGAGCCGATTCTGGATCCGACCAAGACCGTGCGCGAAGTGGTCGAAGAGGCCGTCAGCGTGATCAAAGACGCCCAGGCGCGCCTGGACGAGGTGTACGCCGCCTACGCCGAACCGGATGCCGACTTCGACAAGCTCGCCGCCGAACAGGCCAAGCTTGAGGCCATCCTGCAGGCCGGCGACGGTCACAACCTGGAGCGCCAGCTGGAAGTTGCCGCCGATGCGCTGCGCCTGCCGGCGTGGGACGCCAAGGTCGAGCACCTCTCCGGTGGTGAAAAGCGTCGTGTGGCCCTGTGCCGCCTGCTGCTGTCGGCCCCCGACATGTTGTTGCTCGACGAACCGACAAACCACTTGGACGCCGATTCCGTCGCCTGGCTGGAACATTTCCTTCACGATTTCCCGGGCACCGTGGTTGCGATCACGCACGACCGTTACTTCCTCGACAACGTGGCCGGCTGGATCCTCGAGCTCGACCGTGGCGCCGGTATCCCTTACGAGGGTAACTACTCCGGTTGGCTGGAAGCCAAGTCCGACCGTCTGGCCGCCGAGTCCAAGCAGCAATCGGCTCACGAAAAAGCCATGAAGGAAGAACTGGAGTGGGTGCGCAAAGGCGCCAAGGCCCGTCAGTCCAAATCCAAGGCGCGTCTGCAACGCTTTGAAGAAATGCAGTCGCAGGAATTCCAGAAGCGCAGCGAAACCAACGAGATCTACATCCCGGCCGGTCCGCGCCTGGGTGACAAGGTCATCGAATTCAAGAACGTAACTAAGGGCTACGGCGACCGCGTGTTGATCGACAACCTGTCGTTCTCCATGCCAAAAGGCGCGATCGTCGGCGTAATTGGTGGTAACGGTGCGGGTAAATCCACGCTGTTCCGCATGCTGATGGGCAAGGAAACTCCGGATTCGGGCAGCATTGAAATCGGTGAAACCGTGCAGCTGGCCTGTGTTGACCAGAGCCGTGAAGACCTGGACGGCAGCAAGACCGTGTTCCAGCAGATTTCCGACGGTTCCGACCAGATCCGCATCGGTAACTATGAAATCCCGTCGCGCACCTATGTCGGCCGTTTCAACTTCAAGGGCGGCGACCAGCAGAAGTTCGTCAAGGACCTGTCCGGTGGTGAGCGCGGCCGCTTGCACCTGGCCCTGACCCTGAAAGAGGGCGGCAACGTGCTGCTGCTCGACGAACCGTCCAACGACCTCGACGTCGAAACCCTGCGTTCCCTGGAAGAAGCCCTGCTGGACTTCCCTGGCGCCGCCATTGTGATCTCTCACGACCGGTGGTTCCTTGACCGCGTCGCGACGCACATCCTGGCATACGAAGATGACTCCCAAGCGGTGTTCTTCGAAGGCAACTACACCGAGTACGAAGCCGATCGCAAGAAGCGCCTGGGCGATGCTGCTGCCCAGCCGCACCGCGTACGCCACAAAAAACTGGCCTGATTCGGGCCGGGTTGAAAAAAGCGGTGCCCTCGGGCACCGTTTTTTTTTGCACATTTTCCCTGCCCCACATCATTCAACTGTGGGAGGGGGCTCGCCCGCGATAGCACTTCCTCTGACGGTGCACGCCCCAGCTTGGCAATCCCTTTTTAAGTGCATAAAACGTCCATTTCTCTGATTTATTTATATCCATTGCACCATTTAAATTCACAAAGGCGACATTTTGCCCTGTCGCGGTGCGACATGAATTGTTAAAGTCCGGCCCAATCTCATTTTAAAAACAATCAATTTGCCGAGACTCTTCATGATCGAATCCGTCGAATCCTTCCTCGCTCGCCTTAAGAAACGTGACCCCGACCAGCCGGAATTTCACCAGGCAGTAGAAGAAGTCCTGCGCAGCCTGTGGCCGTTTCTTGAAGCCAATCCGCACTATCTGACCTCTGGCATCCTGGAGCGCATGTGCGAGCCCGAGCGTGCGATTACGTTCAGGGTTTCGTGGGTGGATGACCAGGGCAAGGTCCAGGTCAATCGCGGATTCCGCATCCAGATGAACAGCGCGATCGGCCCGTACAAAGGCGGCCTGCGCTTCCATCCGTCGGTCAACCTGGGGGTTTTGAAATTCCTCGCCTTTGAACAGACCTTCAAGAATTCCCTGACCTCGCTGCCCATGGGCGGTGGCAAGGGTGGTTCGGACTTCGATCCCAAGGGCAAGAGCGACGCAGAAGTGATGCGGTTCTGCCAGGCGTTCATGAGCGAGCTGTACCGGCATATCGGTGCGGATGTCGACGTGCCGGCCGGTGATATCGGCGTGGGTGCCCGTGAGATCGGCTTCCTGTTTGGCCAGTACAAACGGCTGAGCAATCAGTTCACCTCGGTGTTCACCGGCAAGGGCATGACCTACGGCGGTAGCCTGATCCGCCCGGAAGCCACCGGTTTTGGCTGTGTGTACTTTGCCGAAGAAATGCTCAAGCGCGACGGCCTGCGCGTGGAAGGCAAGCGCGTCGCGGTATCTGGGTCCGGCAACGTGGCGCAATACGCGGCGCGTAAGGTCATGGACCTGGGCGGCAAGGTGATTTCCTTGTCTGACTCCGAAGGCACCCTGTACGCCGAGAGTGGCCTGACCGAAGAACAATGGTCGGCGCTGCTGGAACTGAAAAACGTGCGGCGCGGCCGTATCAGCGAACTGGCCGAGCGCTTTGGCCTGGAGTTCCGCAAAGGGCAAACGCCGTGGGCGCTGGCCTGCGACATCGCCTTGCCCTGCGCCACCCAGAACGAGCTGGACGCCGACGCGGCCCGCACGTTGTTGGGCAATGGCTGCATCTGCGTGGCTGAAGGCGCCAATATGCCGACCACGCTGGAGGCTGTGGATATCTTTATCGAGGCAGGGGTTCTATTCGCACCCGGCAAAGCATCCAATGCCGGCGGTGTGGCGGTGAGCGGCCTGGAAATGTCGCAGAACGCCATGCGCCTGCTATGGACCGCCGGGGAAGTGGACAGCAAGCTGCACGCGATCATGCAGTCGATCCACCACGCGTGCGTGCACTATGGCGAAGAACACGGCCGGGTTAACTACGTCAAAGGCGCGAACATCGCCGGCTTCGTGAAAGTCGCCGACGCGATGCTGGCCCAAGGCATCGTCTAAACCTCGGCGTCGATGTGCAGCACTTCGATCAACTGATCGCCGACGGGGCGCTTCCACAACACCTCGTCACCGATGCGTGCACCGAGTAATGCGCGGCCGAGGGGTGAACCCCAGTTGATCAAACCGGCGTTGGCGTCGGCCTGGTCTTCACCCACCAGTTGGATGCGCTGCTGTTCGTCTTGCTCGTTGGCGAAGGTGACCCAGCTGCCGATCTGTACTTGGTCGGTGGACGTGGCAGGCGCCACTACCTGGGCGCTTTGCACCCGCTGGTTGAAATAGCGCAAATCCCGCTCAAGGTCGGCCTGGCGCTGTTTATCGGCCTGCTCGCCCTTGGCGGATTCAGCGCCATGTTCCTGCTGCAACTGCGCGACTTTGGCGTGCAACTGCGCCAGACCTTGCGCGGTCAGGCGGTTGGGTTGCTCACTGACTTGACGCTCCACCGGCTGATCGGCCTGGGCGGCGGCGTTATCTTCATTAACAAAAGCACGGCTCATCATGATCTCCTCTATGGAGCTTGGGCCATGTTCGCCGCGCTTTAGTTTCGCTGGATGTCTGAAAGCGACCTATTGGGCGCGATAGGCCCGAGCCGCATCGCGATCCTTCTCCTGCTGCCACTCACGTTCGCGCTCATCCCAATGGCGCTCTTTGTAATCGCGCAGTTCTTCGTTCTCCCGCATCGCCTTGCACTGGCGAAAACCGTCCTCCCAGCCTTCGGCATATTCGCGCTGCTTCAGATAGCGCGGCACGTTCTTGCGAAACTCCCCGCTGATCACCCCAGCCGCCTGGCGACCGCTGCTGCAGCCATCGTCAAAGCCATCGGCGAACGCCGGCGGATAACCCTTGGCCAATAATTCCTGATGGGTGGTCTGACAACCCGCCAACCCCAGCACCGCATACAACATGACCGCATAGCGCCACATGGCGTACTCCCTGGCCGTTTTACGGCTGATAGGGAAAGTCTAGAAGGGGATTCGTCGGACGGATGTGAAGCGGGTGTGAGAAATGTGTTGGGCTTACGGTTGAGGCCAAACCTGTGCTCAGCTGACTTCAGGGGGGCAGGCCGCCTGTTGAGTGGTCAGCGCCGCATGGTCAGCCAGTTCCTGTTGGATAAACGCTGCAATCATGGCGCGGTACACCTGCTCGGTGACTTGCGGATTGGCTCCCGCCGCCTGCGCCAGATTGCGCACTTTAGCGATCACTTGTTCGACCCGTTGCGGTGCCTTGACGCCATCGGCATCTTTCTTGAAGTGGGCAGCCTGGGAGACGTAGCGGCCGCGCTCGGCCAGCAGGGTGACGATTTGCTGGTCGAGGTGGTCGATGTTGGTTCGCACTTCTTCAAGGGTGGTGCAGGTAACGGCCATGTCGAGTGAACTCCTGATTGTGCAGGCAATGCTAACAAATGTGGGAGGGGACTTGCCCCCTGATGGCATAGGTATCTACACAGCTTTGGCTTAACGCTAAACGCCCGGCGGAAGAGCTGTTGTGGCGAGCGGGCTTGTCCCGCGTTGGGCTGCGTAGCAGTCCCAAAACCAGCCTCTACAGAGTGTCTGATACACCGCGTTCTTCTTTACCGGGGCTGCTACGCAGCCCAACGCGGGACAAGCCCGCTCGCCACAGGGAGTTTTTTCAGGATCGGAAAAGTTGTGTAGAGACCCATGCCCCGATAGAGGCGTGTCAGCCACTCGATACTGGACTGAACCGCCGCCATCGGGGGCATACCCCCTACCACATGTTCGTTTTCCGGCAGGCGTTGGTCAGTAGTGATACCACTTCACTTCCAGCATCACTTCATTGACCGGCGAAGATAAATGGCTGTATTCGCGCTGGGCGCTCAGGCGCAGGCCCAGGTTGCGCGACAGTTCCCATTGCTGGTTGAGGCTGAGGCTGCGCCGTACTTCGCCATTGGTGAAGAAGTCACCCTTGGCTTCCAGGCTCAGGTTGCCCAGCGGGTTTTTCCACAGCACGCCGGTGTTGAAGCCCGCAGCGGGGGAGATGGCTTCGCTGAAGTCGTTGTTATGCTCCACCCGCACGGTGCCAAGGGCAAAGCCGAGCATGTCGTCGCGCAGTTGCCAGGTGCTGCCGGCGCCACCATTGACGTGGGCGACCAGGGTTTCGTCGTCGTGTTTGCCCGGTACGCGCTCCAGGCCACCGGTGACTTGCCACGACCAGGGTTGCAGTAACGCGTTGCGCGGGGTCAAGGAGCGGATGGTGGCCAGGTCCAGTTGCTGCAGTTGCCAGTGATTGCCTTCGTACTGGCGCAGTTTCATTTGCAGGATTTCGATCTGCGCGCCGAGGGGGAAGCCTTCGGCGTTGTCGTTGAGGTCGTGGTAAGCCATGCGCAGGCCGTATTCGCCGAAGGCCTTGTCGCCACGGGTGCCGATGCCGGCTTGCCAGGTACGTGATTCATGGCCGTCTTCCGGCAGGCCGGGCGGCTGGATCTTGAGGTCGGGCGCGGGATTCTGGTTGATCGCGCGCAGCAGTTCGAAGCTGCGCTGGGAGCGGGCGGTGTCGCGCTCCAGGCCGTTGGCGCGGTAGCGGCCCAGGCGGTAGGCAGCGTCGATAATCAGGGCCTGGCGCTCGCGGGGCAGGGCTTTGAAGGCCGCTTGCTGCAATTGTTTCTGGTCGTCGCTGATCTTGAGCACCCATTGCTGCTCGTCGCCGTCCAGGGGGTTGGCGCGTTCAAGCAATTCGCGCTCGCGGGACGGGCGATAGTCGATTTTTTCCACCAGACCGGCCTCTTTCACCGCTTTGACGGTATCGGTGGGGATGGCGGTCAGCGGGAACTGTTCGGTCAAACGCAGGCCGGGGCGGGCGACTTGCAGCAGCTCCAACAGGCGATAGGAGCAGTTTTCGTCGAAGAAGAAGTAATCGAACTGGATCTGCTTGAGTTCCCACACATGCTCGACCATGCGCTCGGTCTCGACCTGGGTAAGGTTGAGGCGGTATTCCCACAGGTCACGGTTCTCCAGGCTACGGTACTCGGAGAGTTTTTCCTGGTAGGGCACCAGCGCGAACAGGCCGGGGTAGCCGCCCATCAGGCCTTTCCAGGCGTAGAGGATGCTGTTGTCCGAGCCCTCGATATACGCGCCGAAGTTGATCGCGTAGCTGAGCAGCGCGGTGTTGTTGCTCTGCACGTCGGCCTGGTCGATGCGCAGCAAGGTGTGGCCGAACATCGACGACGGGCTGTTGAGGTAGGCCGCCGGGAAGATCATCACCGCGCTGTGGGGGGCGACGTCCTTGAACCATTGCTTGAATTCGGCGCAGTCCACGGCGGGCAGGTCGGTCAGGTGCAACTGATCCTTGAGCCAGCGGGTACGTGCGGGGTAAACGCATTGGGCGTGTTTTTCACCCAGGTTGGCGGGCGCATAGAGTGCGTCGACGGTGGCCTTGAGTTCCGCGTCCGGATGGTGAGCGCCATCGGCCGCGAGGAAGAATTTCTTATCGCTGACATAACTGCGCCAGCCTTTGAGCTTGCCGGCTTCGTAATGGCCCAGGGAAAGCCAGAACGGATCGTTGGCCAATTGCTGCAAACGCTGATCATCAAGGTGCGGGGCCGCATACAGCGGGGCGCAGGCGAAGAGTGCCAGGCAGGCAATTCGTTTGAGCATAGAGGCAACTTAAGTCGGAAATAGAAAGACCCAAAGGGGAGGCGGGCCCAAAAATAAAACCCGCGCCTGGAGAGGCGCGGGCCGGTCGAGCTTAAGCCTGGGTCGCGTATTTCGCCAGACGGGCATCGCTTTTCAGTACAGCGAGGGTGTTGTTGTGCACGTCGTCAGCGGTCACGTCAGCCTTGCTGAAGATCTGCTGGAAGTGCTCGTGGGTCACGGCAGCGAAGTGCTCGCGATCTTCAGGGGCAACGCCCAGTACCACGGCGTAGGTGGTCAGTGCTTCGCCATTACCCTTGGCCATGTCTTCGGACAGCTCGTTCATCATGCCATTCATGGCAATCCAGGACTTGCCGCCGTAGGTCAGCGCGCTGTTGGTGCTGCAACCGTTGGTACCCGAGGTCATGCCGAAGGTGGCGTTACCGGAGGTGCCGTTGGTGGTGGAAGCCAGGAAGTGAGCCGGAGTACCGCGCTGGCCTTCGAACAACATGTTGCCCCAACCGCAGTTCGGGCCACCTGGCGCTTCTGCCATTGCATTGAGGGAGACGACGGTGAAGAGAGTACCGAGAAGGATCCGTTTCATAGCTTTGTTCTCTTTGTGTGCAACCAATGGACAAGGGTTCAGGCACTTCATAGCGCCCCAGGGATCGGTTATTAGTCCAACCCGCGCAGTTTGGAGTTTAGGCACGTTCGAAGGGTTCCGTGTGTTTTTATAAAACCGGTGGCGATTTGATGAAATATTTGCCGGTCGCGTCCCGCGTCTAAGCTTTCCCAGAGACCTGCCTTGCCAGAGCGCGCAAGGGGGAGCCAGAATGCCGTTATCTGCCCCGCCTGATGTAAGGAAGCCCGATGCCTGATCCTGTTGCTGCCAGCCTGCGTCTAGCGCCTGATGCGCTGACTCGTCCTTTCTCCGCTGAACAGTTCAGCTTCTCGACCACCAATGATTTGGAGCCCTTTCGCGGTGTGCTTGGCCAGGAACGCGCGGTTGAAGCCTTGCAGTTCGGTGTGGCCATGCCACGCCCCGGTTACAACGTATTTGTCATGGGCGAGCCGGGTACCGGTCGCTTTTCGTTCGTCAAACGCTACCTGAAGGCCGAGGGCAAGCGCCTGCAGACCCCGTCGGACTGGGTCTACGTCAATAATTTCGATGAGCCGCGCGAGCCGCGCGCCCTTGAGTTGCCCGCCGGTGGCGCCGCAGCGTTCATCACCGATATCAATGCACTGATCGACAACCTGGTGGCCACATTCCCCGCGGTGTTCGAACACCCCACCTACCAGCAGCGCAAGAGCGCCATCGACCGCGCCTTCAACCAGCGCTACGACAAGGCGCTGGATGTCATCGAACGCCTGGCGCTGGAAAAGGACGTGGCGCTGTACCGCGACAGCTCCAACATCGCCTTCACTCCCATGCTCGATGGCAAGGCGCTGGACGAGGCCGAGTTCTCGCAGCTGCCCGAGGCCGAGCGCGAGCGCTTTCATACCGATATTTCCGAGCTGGAAGAGCGCCTCAACGAAGAACTGGCCAGCCTGCCGCAATGGAAGCGCGAGTCGAATAACCAGCTGCGCCAATTCAACGAAGAAACCATCACCCTGGCCCTGCAGCCCTTGCTGGCACCGTTGTCGGAAAAATACGCGGAAAACGCGGCCGTCTGCGGTTACCTGCAAGCCATGCAGGTGTACCTGCTCAAGACCGTGGTCGAGCAACTGGTGGATGATGCCAAGACCGACGCCCAGGCCCGCAAGCTGCTGGAAGAGCAATATTGCCCGAGCCTGGTGGTGGGCCATCCGGTCAACGGCGGCGCGCCGGTGGTGTTCGAACCGCACCCGACCTACGACAACCTGTTCGGCCGTATCGAATACAGCACCGACCAGGGCGCGCTCTACACCACCTATCGGCAACTGCGCGCCGGGGCGTTGCACCGTGCCAATGGCGGATTCCTGATCCTTGAAGCGGAAAAAATGCTCAGCGAGCCGTTCGTATGGGACGCGCTCAAGCGTTCCCTGCAGTCGCGCAAGCTGAAAATGGAATCGCCCCTGGGCGAACTGGGTCGCCTGGCAACTGTGACCCTCAACCCGCAGATGATCCCGCTGCAGGTCAAGGTCATCATCATCGGTTCGCGTCAGTTGTACTACGCCTTGCAGGATGCCGATCCGGACTTCCAGGAAATGTTCCGGGTGCTGGTGGACTTCGACGAAGACATCCCGATGGTGGACGAAAGCCTGGAGCAGTTCGCGCAGTTGCTCAAAACCCGCACCTCGGAAGAAGGCATGGCGCCGCTGACGTCGGACGCCGTGGCGCGCCTGGCCACTTACAGCGCGCGGCTGGCGGAGCATCAGGGGCGCTTGTCGGCGCGCATTGGTGATCTCTTCCAACTGGTCAGCGAGGCGGATTTCATTCGCCATCTGGCGGGCGACGAGATGACTGACGCCGGCCATATCGAACGCGCGCTCAAGGCCAAGGCCACGCGCACCGGGCGGGTATCGGCGCGGATTCTCGACGATATGCTCGCCGGGGTAATCCTGATCGACACGGCCGGTGCGGCGGTCGGCAAGTGCAACGGGCTGACGGTACTGGAAGTGGGCGACTCGGCGTTCGGCGTGCCGGCGCGGATTTCCGCCACGGTGTACCCGGGCGGCAGCGGGATTGTCGACATCGAGCGCGAGGTCAACCTCGGCCAGCCGATCCACTCCAAGGGCGTGATGATCCTCACGGGTTACCTGGGCAGCCGCTATGCCCAGGAATTTCCGCTGGCGATTTCGGCCAGCATCGCTTTGGAACAGTCCTACGGCTACGTGGACGGTGACAGTGCGTCCCTGGGTGAGGCGTGTACGTTGATTTCGGCCCTGTCGAAAACCCCACTCAAGCAGTGTTTTGCCATCACCGGTTCCATCAACCAGTTTGGTGAAGTGCAGGCGGTCGGCGGGGTCAACGAGAAGATCGAAGGGTTTTTCCGTCTCTGCGAGGCCCGCGGGCTGACCGGCGAGCAGGGGGCAATCATCCCCCAGGCCAACGTCGCCACGCTGATGCTTGATGAGAAAGTGCTGCAGGCCGTACGCGCCGGGCAGTTCCACATCTATGCAGTGCGCCAGGCCGACGAAGCCTTGAGCCTGCTGGTGGGCGAGGATGCCGGTGAGCCGGATGCCGAAGGGCAATTCCCGGAAGGCACCGTCAACGCCCGTGTGGTCGAGCGGTTGCGCGCGATCGCCGAGATGATCAGCGAGGACGATCTCAAAGAAGCCGAGAAGGAATTGGCACAGCAGGCACTGGCCGAAGCCAAGCCCGCTTCATAACCGGCCCATAGGCGGTGAGCGAACTGGCCTCGCGCGGGGCAAGACCGCTCACCACATGGGTTGGTGTGTTGTCACAGAGCCGGAGTGATCGGCTCTTCTTCTAAAAGTAAATGACGCTGAAATGCTGACGCCACTCCTCGTCCTTGTAGTGAGCGAGCTGGCCTCGCGCGGGCCTGTTCGGCCAACGCAAGGTTGGCAGAAATGACAATAATTTGACTGGCGCCCGGAGGCGCTTGCACCGTTGGTCTCTACGGCCTTGGTTTGTCGTGGTTTTCTTCTATTCTGAAGATTAGGGATATCTGCAGGAGTCGCTGGATAGAGACAGCCTCGCCCACGCGCCGGGGTTGAACACCGATCTACCGAGGGTCGCCGCCATGCCGCGCAACCTCTGTCTTACCCGCCAGTACTTCGGCCTGGCTACCCGTATCGAATGCGTCATTCGCCCTCTCGCGGGGGATGACGGCCTGTGGACGGTCTTATTCGCCGCCGGAATGAGCGGTGAGCAACCTTCAGCCGTCAAATCCCAGGGACCTTTTCGCGGTCCCGTGGAAGCCGCCAAACTGCTCGACTCGATCGTCGAAAATCTGACAGGGCAAGGCTACAAGCATGCCGAGGACCCGCCGATCTGGCGCCTGCACCTGCAGGCTCATCTGCGATCGCTTAACCGCAGCCACGAACAGCTCGCGCTGTAGCCAGGCTTATTTGTTTTCGGGCTTGTCCAGTTTGACCTCGAACCCGTATTGCACGGTAATCAGGTCGGTGCGCTGATAGCTTTCCAGAACGGTCGGCCGGCCGTAAAAATAATGCACATCAAACAGCGCCGTGCCGTATTCCGCGGCGCGGTGGCTGACGCCCAGGATTTCCTTGAGGTAATTGCCGCTGGCGTCCTTGGCGTAGAAGCGCCAACTGTCGGCCGGAAAGGCTTTCTGATCGACGATCAGCGCGTTGTCCTTGAGCGACAGGCCCTTGGGCAGGGTCGTTGCGTCAATCTGGTTCTTTTCGATGGTCGCCAGGAACAGCGGAATCGAGCCCACCACAAAGGCCGGGGTTTCCGGAAACAGTGTGAGATCGTAGGTGAGGGTGCCGCGCGCCGGGTTCAGCTCATACGCCTCGGTCGGCAACTCGATGGGCTCGCCGCGCTCGCCCTTGTCATCGGCGGTAAAGAAGGTCACCGGCGACTCCCCGCTGTTGCGCTCGGCGCCCACCAGATCATCGTTGAAGGTGAAGGGATGGTCGAACACGATGGTCGCGGCGCTGGCGTCTTCGACGGACTGGCTGATAGTGACGCTGTTTTTGAGTTGCTCTTCGGTCAGCGTGGCGTCTTTGAGCCAGGCCGCGGCGCCGTCCTCATACACCGTGACCGGCATGGGCAGGGCCTGCACGGTTTTTTCCAGGCTGTTTCTGTCGAAGCGCTGCACGGGCAGGTCCAGGTCCTTGCGTGTGATCGACGCCTGGGAAAAGTCCAGCACGTTGACCTGCAGGGTGTCGACCAGGCCATTGAAATAAACCTTGGCGTAATGGGTGCTCTGCTGGTGCTCGAAGGCTTTTCGCTCGTCGTTGAGCTGTTGCTCGAATGCATCGGACCAGGCGTTCTGCTTCTGCATCTCGGCCAGTTGTTTCTGATAGAACGTCACCTGGGCTGCACTCTCATTGATGGCGCCCGCACGGGTGAGAAACTGCCCGGTGCCGTCGCGCGCCTGCACAAGCAGCGGGTTGGGGGATTCATCGCCCACTTGGGGGGCGAGGGGCGCACGGTTGGTCAGTTCGATTTCGGCGTAGTTCTTCTCCAGGCGCAGCAGGTTAACGCTGATCGCGCCCTCGGTGCGCGGGTGGCCCACGTCCTTTTTCGCCAGGTCGAACGTCAGCACATTGCCCGGCGCGATGACTTCCACTGTGCCCTTGAGGCTGACCGGCTGCGGCTGGCTTTTGTTTTCGGTCTCGATGCCGTCGATGAACGGGTAGGTCACCGTCAGATCATCGGGGTTGGTCAGGTTGGAACTGCTGGGACTCAGCTGGATGCCCGGGTCGGTTTCCGACCACTCCGGTTGGAACGGGATGACCTTATGGTTGCTGAGCGTCACGGACTGCCATTCCAGGCTGTGGGGAAACGGGAATTGATCGGGCTGGTTAAAGTTGAATGGAAAGACCGGCTGCAGATCCGTCAGGTAATCGGAGTGAGAGGTCTTGCGCAGCACGAACAGGCCATTGATGTAAGTGTCCACCAGTGCCTGGGGCGTGGGGTAATGCTTGAGCAGAGCCAGGCTGTCTTCGCCGTACTCGGGCTCGATGGGCTTGCTGGCGAGCTTGATCTGCGCGCGCTCGAGCAACAGCAGGGAACCGCCGAGGTCGGCGATGGCGTCGCGCAGCTTGGGGTCCTGGATGCGGTCGAGGGATTGTTCGAACTGCGCGGTCTTCTCTTCGAGCGTGGCTTGTTTTTTTTCATCATCAGGCGAGCAACCGCCCGCCAGCAGCAGCGCCGCACATAAGCCGATACCGGCCAAAGGGGTTCGCACATCCATCATCTGAGAGTCTTCCTGTCCGACGTCATCGAGCCGAGTTGATGGGCTCGACACTAGCAGAAAAATTCTCTTACAGAAGCCGCTCAGGTCAGTTTTCTCGCGGTTACAGCGCTTTGGTGGCGGCTGGTATACTCGCCGCCGTTTCTAACCACGCTGTGTGAGATCCAATGGAACGCTTTATTGAAAATGCGATGTACGCCTCGCGCTGGTTGCTGGCGCCGATCTACCTGGGATTGTCCCTGGGGTTATTGATCCTGGCGTTGAAATTCTTCCAGGAAATCATCCACGTCATTCCCAACATCTTCAGCATGTTGGAAGCCGAAGTGATCCTGCTGCTGCTGTCATTGATCGACATGGCCCTGGTCGGCGGCCTGCTGGTGATGGTGATGATCTCCGGCTACGAGAACTTCGTCTCGCAGCTGGATATCGATGACAACAAGGAAAAGCTCAACTGGCTGGGCACCATGGACTCTTCGTCGCTGAAGATGAAAGTGGCGGCGTCCATCGTGGCGATTTCCTCCATCCACTTGCTGCGCATCTTCATGGACGCCAAGAACGTCGATCCCCAGCACCTGATGTGGTACGTGATCATCCACATGACCTTCGTGGTCTCGGCTTTTGCCATGGGTTATCTGGACAAACTCACCAAGCATTGATACCGCGCGCCGGCCTTACTGTTCGATGAAGTAGTAGGGCTGGCGGTTGACGGCCATCTCCTTGATCACCTTGACCTGTGTGCTCAGCCGGTCGGTATGGTCCAGCAGCGCAACGTTGCCGGGCCTGGCGGCGAGGTAGCTGTGCAGTTGCGCTTCGGTTTGCAGGATCTTCAAATAGCCCTGCATGTAGAACACGCCGGCTCCGGCGATGCGTTCGTTGGGTTGAAACAACGCCACATCCCTGCCTTCGGCCTGCAGTGCCTGGATCTGGCTGATCAAGGGCACGAACGAATGGCGCACGTCGGCCTTGGGGGCAAACCAGAACGCTGCCGTCAGATAGCAGGCCACCGCCACGGCGAACACGCTGCCGATCACGCGCTTATGGTGCTTGTACAACGCCGGCTTGTGCGCCTGGAGCCACGCCAGCAGCACCCGCGCATACTCGGCGGCCAGGACCGCGGCGGCGGGCGTCAGGGCCATCAGGTACACCGTGCGTTTGCTTGAGGCCAATGTCAGCAAGGTGAACTGTGCCACCAGCCAGACACTGAAAAACAAGTGGTAGCGATTACGCGCCAGGCTTTTGCGCAAATGCCATAGCCCCAGGTACACCAGGATGTTCCACGGTAAAAATGCTTCGGGCAGTTTCAGCAGGTAGTAATAGAACGGCTCGTAATGCCCGGCCTCGACGAATTCGCCGCTGAAGCGCCCCACGCTGTTGGTCCACAGAACCTCGCCCACCGCCTGCAGGCCGCCGCGCTGGAACAGGAACATCAGCCAGATCAGCAGAGGAATCAGGGCCAACAGGGTAAACGCCGCCGGTTTAAGCCAATCCCCGAGGCGCAGGCGTTTGTCCAGCAGGGTGGTGCTGGCCAGGTAGACGAAAATCACCACGCCGGGCATCGCCAGGCCCAGCACGCCTTTGCTCAAGGTGGCGATCACCATCCCGGCGGTGAACAGCGCCCAGGCGCCGGTTGCCGAAGCCTGACGGTCGGGTCGCACCGCCTGGTAGAACGCCAGCAGGGCAGTGGTCACACCGAGGGTGAGCAGTGAGTCCTCGCCCACGCCGCGCACGTTGCTCCAATAACTGGCCATGGTCGCCAGGATCAACGCCGCGCTGAAGGCCAAGGTCTGCGGGCGCCCGAATCTGCGCAGCATCGCGTACAGCAGCATCACGCTGAACAACCCGGCAAACGCCGAGGCCAGGCGTACCGCCCAGGGGCTGGCGCCGAACAGTCGAATCGCCCCGGCGTCCAACCAAAGGCTCAGGGGCGGCTTTTCCAGGAAGGGCTCGCGAAACAGCTGCGGCACCACCCAATCATTGTCCAAGTGCATGGCCATGGCGATCCCGGCGACGCGGGCTTCGGTTGAGCCTTGCAGTTCGTGGTTACCCAGGGCAAAGAAAAACAACAGACCAGCGAGCAGGAGCAGCAGAGGGGCGGGACGCGTCATGGGGTGTGGGTACCGGGCAGTGGGCCGTTCGGGGGAACGGCCTTGGCATCCGGCTAGTATCGGTCGGGGTTTCTGAACATTTCGTGAACGACCGTCGGATTTCTCTATCGGTGTTCAGGGTGCCTGCAAGCTGGGCAGCGCGGCTTTGCCTTGAGGCGTCAGGACCGGTGCCAATTGCTCCCAGGTAAACGCCAGCTCGTTGTCGCAGCCGTCGCCGTTGGCCGGTGTCGAAAGTTGCAGGCCCTGGGTGTTGAAGCTCAGGTCGAACCGGGAATAGTCGGTGATCGCCGGGCAGCCCTCGTCGGTACTGGTTTGCTTGACCAGCCAATGGCTGAACGTGGCGGGCAGCGTCACCTCGCCGGAATAGGCGTCATGCCATTGCTGGCGCGCTCCCAGCCATGTCCACGGGTCGACGCCTTCGCCGGTCTGCAGATTAAACGAATGCAACCCCCAACTGATGCCCCTGGCGCCTGTACCGGCGGCCCAGCGATAGAACCTGACCGTTATCCACTGCGACGACCAATAGGTCGGCTCAACCACGATTTCACTGGTATAGGCCGAACCGTTTCGCCCCAGATACTCACGCCGCTCGCGCAGGAAGTCAGCCTGGTCATCGTCGTTAACGGCCAGCGCGGCGAGTTGCCGATTGATCTTCTGCACCGCCGGGCCTTCGCCTTCGAGTTGCAGCGTGACGCGCGCGCCTTGCGTCTTGAGCTGATAACGGTGCTCGCCGAAGGCTTTCTTCTCCACCTTGACCGGCAGCGGCGCCGCTTCCAATGCAGCGTTATACGCATCGCTGCCACAACCGTCGCCTGGCGTGCCCACGCGTTGCAGGGTAATCGGCAGCGGTGTGCCGCCCTTCGTTTTGCTCCACGCGCCTGCCAGCGTATTGCCCTGCAAGCCGCCAAGCGTCCACAACCCGGTATTGCCTTCTTCCACCCACGGCGCATTGGCACTTGCCTGGGTCAGTTGGATGGGCGTGAGGATGCGCTGGTAGTAATAACTGCCATGCTCCCCGCCGGCGCCGTTGAAGCAGGCCGTGATGGCGGACTTGCCCAGCGTCCCCTTCCAGACGCCCGCCAGGTCGGCAGCGCAGGTGAGCAATGGCGTACAGGCGAGGGCGAACACAGCGAGAGGCTTGAGCACGGGTATCTGACTTCCGGATGTCTGATAAAGGCCGACAGGTTAATCGGGACCGTACCCGGATACCAGCCGGGCAAGCCTTGCGGCCCGCCCGTTGCGCTCACTACGGCAGCGCTTGCGCATGAGGGAATGACAGGGTGTCCAGCAAGCGGTCGATTAATAACTCACCCAGCACGATCAACTGTTGGCTGGCCAACAACTTCTGACGATGCGCACCTTCCAGCTCGAACGCCAGGTCGGTGGTCATGACGTTCAATGCGGCCAGGGTTTCGCAGGCTTGGACCAGTAATGCTTCCGGGGGGATGTTTGGGGCGATGGTGAAGATGTTGGGGGTTGGGGGGTTGGGGGTGATTTTTTTCATGGCTCAAACTCCTTGATTGATGGAGTCGCCAGACATCGCTGCTAAACGAAAAGGGTGGCGACTGTGCGCGGGTTAGCAGACCAGGAATCAAGGAACCCGGCGCACCCGAAGGTGCCCCACGCACAGCCGCCATAATTCGTACCAGTCGATGCTGGAAGCATCGCTCGAACGGTAGGTGGCTTTGCAGGCCTTGATGTTAAACGAGCTGCTAAACCCGGTCGCTGATTTTGCAGCGACGCAAGGAGGCTATCTGCGTAGGAGTTGTTGCACCAGTTCATCACGAGCGCTGCATGTTGAAGGAAATTTCCGAGGAGCGGCCAGCCGGGTGTTTCCGGAGAGTAAAAACGACAAAACCCGCACGGGGCGGGTTTTGTCGATGCTTTGAGTTGGTGGGCCGGGGTAAGTTGAAATGACGCTGTATCTTGCTGATTTTAATAGTTAATTTGTCTTCAGTGTTCTAGGCTGGAATACCAAATGGAATACTGTCGACAGGATTGATCTGTAAAAATCGCTACTAGTGCGTTCTGACACCGTGCGTTTTGCAAAAAGGAATAGTAGAGGTTGACCCGCGAGCAATTCGGTAGCTGCCGCATGCTACGTGGTTGAGAGGGGATTGTAGCGATTAGGACGGGTAGGGGGGGCGTAAAATCGCGAGCGGAATGCGCTTCTTCAGCGATTCTGACATCCGATTTGGTTCTGTAGGATCGCTACTGCAAAAAAAAGGTTGACGACGAGTTGAGATAAGGCGATATTTATCTCGCCAGAATCAGTAGAGTGTCTACTGTATGAAAATGGCGCGGCAGGTTGCACCCTGCCGCTATTGCAATAACCGACTCGTTAGGAGAGCTATAGCTATGAAACTTTACCAAATTAACTACGACCTGCGTAAGAAACGTGATTACCAATCCCTGTCTGAGCGCATTCAAGCCTACGGCACCTGGTGCCGGCCACTGGAGTCCACTTGGGTTGTTGCCACGACCCAGACCGCAGCTCAGGTGCGAGATAACATCAAAGCAGTGATGGATGCTGATGACGGCTTACTGGTAACCCGTCTCCAGGGCGACGCTGCATGGTATGGCTTGGCAACTGAGCAAGCCAAATGGCTGCAGAGCCAGTATCAGCGCTGCGAAGTGTAACTACCAATTTTGCGCCAAGGACGGCGCTTTCCCCCAGAGCTATCTATGCCAACCCCGTTATTCAAGTTGAGCGAACTGGCTGATGTCCGTTCCGGATACACATTCCGTGGCGCGCTGGAGCACGATCCATCAGGGGATGTACGCGTATTGCAAATCAAAGACCTACGCCAAAACGCAGCGATTGAACCTGACACTCTGGCTGCAGTTACCTGGGATGCCCGTACCGTTCCACCTCGGCTTCAGTCAGGCGACATCGCCGTTATCGCCCGTGGGGATACCAACAAGGCCGTGCTGTATGCAGGCGAGCAGTCGGTTGTAGCGACGAGCCAGTTTTTTGTTGTCTCGGCCACACGGTCAGAAGTACTGCCAGCGTACCTTTGTTGGCTGATCAACTTACCGCAAAGCCAGCGTAGCCTTGAACGCAGCGGCAGCGCGATTCAAGCCATCAGCAAAGCGTCCTTGATGGACATGCAGATTCCCCTTCCGCCGCTCGCGACCCAGCAGAGGCTGATTGCCCTGCAAGCAGTGTGGAATAAAGAGGATGAAATGATCGCGCGTCTGCAAACTAACAGAGAGCAAATGCTGCAAGGCATTTACCAGCACCTTATTAAGGTTTGAACCATGAACGACAAAGTTAACCAAGATGATATCAACAAGGCACTGTGGGCGGCATGCGACACTTTCCGAGGCACTATCAGTGCTGACACCTACAAAGATTTCATCCTCACCATGCTGTTTCTTAAGTACATAAGTGATGTGTGGCAGGATCACTACGACAACTATAAGGCGGAGTATGGTGACGAGCCGGAGCTGATCGAGGAAATGCTTAAGAATGAGCGTTTCGTTCTGTCGCGTGAAGCCAGTTTTTACTCACTCTTTGAGCATCGCCACGAGCCAGGTAACGGTGAACGCATTGACCAGGCGTTACACGCCATCGAGGAAGCTAATGGCGCTAAACTCAAAGATTCCGGCAAGAGCGTATTTCAAGACATTTCTTTTAACACTGACAAACTCGGTGAAGAGAAACAGAAAAATACCATACTGCGTCATCTACTAGAAAATTTTGCCGGACCCGAACTCAATCTTAAGCCTTCCCGCGTCGGCAGCCTAGATGTGATCGGAAACGCCTACGAGTACTTAATCAAGAACTTCGCCGCAAGCGGTGGGCAGAAGGCCGGTGAGTTCTATACCCCGCCGGAAGTCTCCGAGCTGATCGCCGAGCTCCTCGACCCTCAAGCGGGCGACACCATTTGCGACCCTGCCTGCGGCTCGGCCTCACTATTGATGAAGTGTGGGAGAAAAGTGCGCGAACATCACAACAGCAAGCAATATGCCCTATATGGCCAGGAAGCCATCGGCTCTACTTGGTCGTTGGCCAAGATGAACATGTTTCTCCACGGGGAGGACAACCACAAAATCGAGTGGGGCGATACCCTGCGCAACCCCAAGCTGCTGGACAGCAACGGACAGCTACTAAAATTCGATATTGTTACCGCCAACCCGCCGTTTTCGTTGGATAAGTGGGGCCATGAAGAAGCTGAGCACGATCAATTTGGCCGCTTCAAACGCGGTGTCCCGCCGAAAACTAAGGGGGATTTCGCTTTTATCCTACATATGATCGAAACCCTGAAAGCCAAGACTGGGCGAATGGCAGTGATCGTACCGCACGGCGTGCTGTTCCGCGGATCAAGTGAAGGCAAGATTCGCCAACAGTTGATCGAGGAAAATTTGCTGGATACGGTGATTGGCCTTCCAGAAAAACTTTTCTACGGTACTGGCATCCCAGCCGCAGTCTTGATTTTCAGCAAGGCCAAGGTCGATGACAACGTACTATTTATTGATGCTAGCCACGATTTCAAAACCGGTAAAAATCAGAATATCCTGGGTGAGGAGCAGATCAATAATATCCTAATCACTTATCGCCACCGTATTAACTCGGAAAGATTTAGCTACCGAGCCAGCCTGCAGGAAATCCGTAATAACAATTACAACCTAAATATCCCGCGCTATGTCACTACTATCGAGACTGAAGAGGAAATAGACCTGCTCGAGGTACGGAAAGAGCGTGCGGAATTAAAGGCACAGCTTGCAGAGCTGGAAGTAGTTATGGACGGCTATCTGAAGGAATTGGGTTATGGAGCCTAATGGATGGCATCGCTCCACCGTCGGGGAGTTGTGCGAATTAATAAACGGAAACGGTTTCAAACCAGCTGATTGGGCAGAAGAAGGGCTCCCAATCATTCGAATTCAGAACCTAAATGGCTCTGCTGATTTCAACTACTTTGCGGGCATACCAAATCCCCGCTGGGTTGTTATGCCCGGTGATATTCTTTTTGCCTGGGCCGGCACCAAGGGAATCTCTTTCGGAGCTAAGCTGTGGCTTGGTCCAAAGGGCGTTTTGAATCAGCATATTTTTAGGGTGGTAGCAAAAACGGTAGTCGACACAGGTTGGCTCTACGAGGCTCTGCGTACAGTTACGGAACGCGTCGAAAACCAAGCGCATGGTTTCAAAGCAACCTTATTACATGTACAAAAAGTCGATATCACGGAGCAGTTATTATTAGTTCCTACGCTATCTGAGCAGAAGAGAATCGCAAGTATTTTATCTATTTGGGATCAAGCGATCTCCGTTGCAGGTAAATTACTTGCCAATAGCCTTCAGCATAAGAAAATTCTCGAAGCTGGGCTGCTGTCCGGGAGAAAAACAATTTTAGGTTTTGGGCCTTGGACAAAAAAACGTATAGGAGATTTCATTGAGGAAAGCAGACTAGCAGGGAGTACCGGGGATATTGCAAAAAAACTGACCGTTCGCCTCTATGGTCAGGGTGTTATTGCTAAAAGCGAAAAACGACAGGGAAGTGAGTCAACAAAGTACTACAAACGGCTAGCCGGGCAATTTATATACAGCAAGCTCGATTTCTTGAATGGTGCCTTTGGGATTGTCCCATGCAGCTTAGACGGGTACGAATCAACATTGGATCTGCCAGCGTTCAACTTCAAGAAAAATGTGGATGCGCAGTGGTTCCTGAAGTTTGTTTCCAGAGAAAGTTTTTACAACTCTCAACTTGGATTGGCTAATGGTGGTCGAAAGGCAAGACGCGTGAATCCGAAAGATTTGCTTGATGTAAAAGTTGATGCTCCAAGCTATGAGGAACAACAAGAAATTTCTCGGATACTTGTAGCTGCTGATCGTGAAGTGGAGATCCTTAGAAGGCAACTCGATTTTCTTAAGCAGGAAAAAAAAGCGCTTATGCAACAGCTGCTCACCGGCAAACGCTGTGTGAAGTTCCATGAACCGGAGGTTGCTTGATGGCTAGGAAACACATCCCTTTTGTGATTGCCTATGACTTCGACGGCACCCTGTCACCCGGCAATATGCAGGAGTACAATTTTGTGCCGGCATTGGGCATCAAACCGGCGGAGTTCTGGCGCGCGGCGAAGGCTATGGCTCAGGAGCAGCAGGCTGACGAGATTCTGGCTTATATGCGCCTGATGATCGAGAAGGCTCAGGCCGCCCGGGTGCCGGTGCGCAAAAAGGATTTTGCCGATTTTGGGGCCCATATTCAGCTGTTTCCAGGTGTGCAAGACTGGTTCAAACGCATTACTGAATATGGCCGTGCCAAGGGCGTAAAGGTCGAGCACTTCATCATCTCGTCGGGGCTGCGCGAGATGATCGAGGGAACCCCGATCAACAGGCATTTCACTCGCGTCTATGCCTCAGGTTTTATGTACGACCATAACGACGTCGCGCACTGGCCAGCATTGGCGGTGAACTACACCACCAAAACCCAGTACCTGTTCCGCATTAACAAGGGCAGCCTGGATGTACACGATAACTCGGTGATCAACAAGTTCGTCGAGCCAGCCGAACGGCCTGTGCCGTTCAATAATATGGTTTTTATCGGCGACGGCGAGACCGACATTCCCTCAATGCGCTTGGTCAAGAGTCAGGGCGGTCATTCGATTGCCGTTTACGGTAAGGGCAAACGCGGTGCCCGCGAAAAGGCACTCATGCTGGTCAAGGAAGGGCGTACCAACCTAGCGACCACTGCCGATTACACTGATGGTTCGGCTATTGATCACGCCGTGAAGGCGATGATCGACAAGGTAGTATCTGATCGCGCAATCGCAGAGGCGAATGGCTGATATGACAGGTAGCGACCTTATCCTCTAAAGCACGGATGATGTTTTGGCGCAGTTCATCCTGCGCTAAATAGATGTTCAACCATGAGTGGGTCTATGACCCACATAGCAGTCAAATTCATGAGCTGATTAGTTTCCAGCAACAGCTGGCGGGCGGCTTGGAGAACTACAGCGGATGATACCAACACCTAAATTCCAGGAAGAATTCAGCGCAAAACTTCCTGCTCTGGCTCTGCTATGCAACCTCGGTTGGCAGTTCCTCTCACCCGAGCAGGCACTGACAGCAAGGAGCGGTAAGAGCGACGAGGTGGTTTTGCGTGAAGTATTGCGTGAGCAACTGAGCAAGCGACGTTTCTTGTTTGGCGGGAGTGAATACCCACTATCAGCCAAGGCCATCGACAACCTTATCAGTGAAATGTGCAGCCCAGCGCTTAACGAAGGGCTGCAGGCCGCCAACGAGCGGCTGTACAACCATTTGCTGTATGGCATCTCGGTGACGGAGTTCTTGGACGGCAAAAAAGCCAACCCGACCGTGGCGTTGATCGACTGGAACAACCCCGCGAATAATAGCTTCATCTTTACCGAAGAATTTCGCGTGCTGCGCAGCAATGGTGTGGAGTCGCGGAGGCCGGATATTGTTTGCTTCGTTAACGGTATTCCGCTTGTAGTGATCGAGGCCAAGCGGCCCGATAGCAATACGCAGAAAGGCCCGACCATCGAGGAAGGCGTTTCGCAGAGTTTGCGCAACCAGCGTCACGACGAAATCCCAAAGCTATTCGCCTACAGCCAATTGTTGCTTTCTATCAATGGCAGCGATGGGCGCTACGCCACATGTGGTACGCCTGCGAAATTCTGGGCGGCTTGGCGTGAGGAAGATATCACTACCGCAGAGTTGTATGCACTGAAGAACCGCAAGCTGAATGCCGCACAGAAGGCCTCTATCTTCAGCCATCGCCGTCCCCGTGATCTGGACTGGTATGACACCCTGATTGCTGGCGGCGATCTAGCGCTGACCGGCCAAGATCAGTTACTTATCAGCCTGCTCTCTCCTGCTCGGCTGTTGGAGATGACTCGCTACTTCACCCTGTTCGACAAGAAGGCTGGCAAGATCGTTGCTCGCTATCAGCAGGTATTTGGCATCAAACGGCTGATCGAGCGGATTACCCACAGACGCAAAGACGGTGGCCGCGAGGGAGGGGTTATCTGGCATACAACAGGCTCGGGCAAGTCATTCACCATGGTTTTCCTGAGCAAAGCGCTGATCCTGCATGACTCGCTCAAGCAGTGCCGCATTGTGGTAGTCACCGACCGAGTCGATCTGGAAAACCAACTGAGCAAGACTTTCGCTTCGGGCGGCGAACTGGCAGGCAAGAAGGATCGCGAGGCAGCCATGGCCACTTCCGGAACTCGCTTGGCGGAGCAGATCGGTAAGGGTAATGAGCGCATCATTTTCTCGCTAATCCAGAAGTTCAACAGCGCCACCAAGCTGCCGCAATGCGTGAACACTAGTGCTGACATCATCGTGCTGATCGATGAAGGTCACCGCAGCCAAGGCGGTGAAACCCATACCCGCATGAAGCAGGCGCTGCCCAATGCGGCTTTTGTAGCGTTTACCGGGACACCACTGCTCAAAGACGACAAGACTACAAATAAGTTTGGCCCCATCGTGCATGCCTACACCATGCAGCGAGCGGTGGAGGATCAAGCAGTGACGCCGTTGCTCTATGAAGAGCGCATCCCCGATCTGGATGTGAGCGCTCGCGCTATCGATAGCTGGTTCGAGCGCATCACTGAAGGGCTGAGCGATCAGCAGAAGGCCGATCTAAAGCGCAAGTTCGCCAAGAAAGGTCACATCTACAGCGCAGATGATCGAATTCGTTTGATTGCACTTGATATCGCCAACCACTTCGTTAAAAACATTGATGAAGGCCTCAAAGGACAGTTGGCCTGTGACAGTAAGGCGTCGGCGGTAAAGTACAAGCAGTATTTGGATGAAGCGGGTCTTTTCGAAAGCGCTTTGGTGATGAGCTCACCGGATAGCCGCGAAGGCAACTCCGAAGTGGATGAGGCTGCTTCACCGGAAGTAACTCAATGGTGGAAGAACAACGTTGGGAGCGTGGATGAGCAGGTATACACCAAGCAGGTGATTGAACGGTTCGATAAAGATGATTCGCTCAAGCTTTTGATCGTAGTGGACAAGCTGCTGACGGGCTTCGATGAGCCGAAGAATACCGTGCTGTACATCGACAAGCCTCTCAAGGAGCACAACCTGATTCAGGCTATTGCACGGGTCAACCGCTTGCATCCCCTGAAGAAATTCGGCCTGCTGATTGACTATCGGGGCATTCTCTCAGAGTTGGATACCACGATTCAGAAGTATCAGGATTTGGCTTCTCGTACTCAGGGTGGCTATGACATAAATGACATCGCCGGCCTCTACAGCCAGATGAGCAGCGAGTACAAGCGGCTGCCTCAACTGCACAAACAACTATGGGCGATTTTTGCCGATGTAAAGAACAAAGGCGATATCGAACAGTTGCGCCAGGTTCTGGTACCCAAGATGCAGGAGCGGGGCAGTGAGCTGGTGGATGTAAATCTTAAAGTGCGCGAGGACTTTTACGAGGCCCTAACCGAGTTCGCCAGTTGTCTGAAGATTGCATTGCAATCAGCTTCTTTCTTCGAGGACACTAGCTTCAGTGACGCTGACCGTGCTCACTACAAAGAAACGCTCAAGCAGTTCTCCAGCCTTCGCCAACTGGCCAAACAGGATGCAGGTGAGACGGTGAACTATGACCAGTACGCCGAACAGATCCGCAAGTTGCTGGATAAGCATGTGGTTGGCGTGGAGATTAAAGACCCAAGTGGCGTTTATGAAGTCGGCAAGATGGGGCAGCAAAGGCTTGATCAGTGGAGTGAGGACAAGACACGCAACGAAACCGATATCATCAAGACCCGCGTGAGCAAGATCATTGAGCAGGGGCTACGTGACGACCCCTATGCCCAAGAAGCATTTTCTAAGCTGCTCCGCCAAGTCATTGAAGATGCTACAAAGCTGTTCGATCATCCGCTCAAGCAGTACCTGCTATTCCATGAATTTGAACAGCAGGTGCAGGCGCGCAAACTAGATGAGCTACCGGACGTATTGGCGAGTAACCGCCATGCCCAGGCTTACTTTGGTGTTTTCAAAAAAAGTCTTCCGGAAGTTCTGATCTCATCCAATGAGCAGGTACAGGAGCACTGGGTGAAGCTGGCTTTTAGTCTGGATGAAATGGTCATAACCTCTGTGGCCGAACACTCAATCAACCCACAGAATATTGAAAGCGATATTCGCAAGAAGCTGTTACCGCTGCTCTTTAGGGAGTGTAAGGCAGTGGGCGGCGGCATGGATCAGGCGAAGACCATAGTTGAGTGGGTAGTGCAAATCACGCGGGTGGGCTTGTCCGGCCTATGAGCGCTCCCATCGTCATGAATACTCCGCCTAATCCACCAGCGCAAAGCTGGCTGAGCTTTTACTACGGCGATGAGTTGATACAGGTTGAATGTGAGCAACGACCGCGCGAGGTTTCGCGTATTCTGATCAAGGTCGATCCAGATTGCCGTGTGCGGGTCAGTGCACCGGCTGGTGCTAGCGATGAGCAGGTATTGGGTGCACTGAAGCGACGCGGCCGTTGGATTTATCAGCAGCTTCGTGAGTTCCGCGCTCAGGTTATGCATGTCCGCCCGCGGCAGTACATCAGCGGAGAAAGCCACTACTATTTGGGTAAGCAATATGTGCTTAAGGTCGTGGAAGCGCCTGATGGGCCGCAACAGGTGCGTCTACTGCGTGGCAAGCTCGAGGTGTCTGTCCGTGTGAGGTCGGCTGGAAAGGTACACGAGCTACTGCACTCTTGGTATAAGACACGTGCCCGCGAGGTTTTTAATCGACGTCTGGAGGCAGTATTGCAGCGGTCTCTCTGGGTTTCTGGCAAGCCGCCACTGCGCATCCTGAGCATGCAAACGCAGTGGGGTAGTTGCTCTCCCACAGGTCGCATCACGCTCAACCCCCATTTGGTTAAAGCATCTCGCGAATGCATTGACTACGTAATATTGCATGAGCTGTGCCATATCGCGGAGCACAACCACAGTGAACGTTTTTATCGGCTCATGCAGCTGGTAATGCCTGAATGGGATAGGGTGAAAAAGCAATTAGACGGTATGGCAGCGTCTTTACTCAATGGCGGTTGACTGTAAGCTCATTTCTATCATATCAAGAGATAACGATCATCGTCGCTTGTGCGAAAAGAATCCAGGCGATCCCCCAGTAAGCATTTAAGGCAGGCAGACACTGATAATGTGTTGTGAAGCCGTTACGTTACCTCCCAATCAACCAACTTCGATGCCTAAGTCTGTAATTGTCGTTTGAGACTTGCTTTTTCCGCCAAACCCTCCGATTAAGCGATCTTTGATCGCGCCTATCGGAGGGTTCACTCGCTTTTTCTTGAAGCTACCTCCTTCCGTCCTCCCATTTTCTTTTACCCGTCAGTAATTACCGTGGTCTCTATCGAGCGCAGAGCCATTTCAGTGTATGTGCAGATCTTTTCGTTGGGCATGGATGTAGGTATGGCGACAGCGGCGACGCCGGCGACAACCCTTGTAGAACGTCACCTGGAGCGTGGCGACAAAAGTGGCGACAGTCGCCGCTTTTTGCGCGCTTTGGCCGCGATACTTGACCGCCTTTTCGAATGGGTATAAAAATTTGCGCACGGATCGCTGTCTTTGACAGCACCAGCCCAGGTAGCCAGAACCTTTAAGGCTACGCCACTTGTGTGGTGGTTCTCCCAAAGTGCGATTAGCATCCGGCGGCTCGCACGGTCACTTCCCAAGAGTGATGGGTGCTCACTCGACTTATCTGCCCACTGCGGCAGACGATGGACCTACCTCGCTGCGCTGCGGCAACCTCACCTATCGGCACACTTCGCTGCGTCAGACCGCGCCCGTCTCTTTCTTCTGGAAAGAGACGGGCGCTCGTACCACTGCTGCAAGCCACGTCGTACAGGGCATTGCCGCAACTTTCCTCGTGACAATCGGCCTGACAACTCCGATTCGTCGCCATCCGCAACGACACAGACACCGGTGCCGCAGCCTACGGAAGGGCTGCACCTGACTAACAGTCAGGCATGCACCAAGTGTCCAGGTCTTTGCTTTCTCTCACCCAGGATCTCTAGGTGCCGAACTCGTCAGTCGGCACAGCCTCCACCCGCCCGCATCTTCGGATGCGTTTAAGGAGGCCAGATTCATGGGTTCATGCCCTTGCTCCCGGTCGTAAGGAGCCGTTCGTTCCGCGTCAGTGAACACCTCACAGGCCGCAGGGGCCTTGATCCCTGATAACACTCAACAGCCGTGGCGGGACTACGTGAGGACAACCAGCAGTGAACGAGGAGAGGGCCATGCAGCAGTTAGATCCGAAGCTTGAACTACCACGACCACCTCGACCGCTGATTGAGTCGAACCCCGTTGCCCAGCCTTATCCGGTGCAGGCACTGGGTGGGATCCTAGGGCCTGCGGTCGAACGCATGGCCGAGGTTATCGGGGTGCCCCAGGCATTGGCTGCACAATCGGTGCTGGCTGCTTCGGCGCTGGCCACTCAAGGTCATGCGGGCTTACAGCTCGATGGGAGAAATTATCCGCTGTCGCTTTACCTGATCACCGTGGCCGCGTCCGGCGATCGCAAAACTGCGGCAGATCGATGTGCATTGCTGCCTGCACGACAATGGGAGCGTGAACAATGGCAGCGTTACCGCGAACAGCTTGCTCGGTACCGTGCAGCACAGCGCCAGATGCAGCGTATCAACCCTGCCGATCCCGACTCCGCGAACGGTGTACCGCTCGAAGCGGAGCCCTCTGCACCGAGGCTGATTACCACGGACCCAACTATTGAAGCGCTGATCAAAGGGCTCTGTCATGACCTGCCGAGCATGGGGTTGTTCTGCGATGAAGGGGGACAATTCCTCGGCAGCAGCACCATGAGTCGAGATAACCGTTTGAAAGCGGTTACGACCTTGTCGTCGCTCTGGGACGGCAGTCCGATAGATCGCGCGCGGTCTATGGCGGGTGAAAGCTTGCGAGCTTACGATCGACGCTTAAGCCTGCACCTGATGCTGCAACCGTATCTAGCCATGCAGTTACTCAGTGACCCATTGCTGCAGGGGCAAGGCATTCTCGGTCGCTGCCTCATCACCTGGCCCACCAGCCTGGCCGGACAACGCAGTTACCAGTCTGTCGACTTGTCCAAAGACCCCGCCCTAAAGCGATATCACCACCGTCTTTCGGCCCTGTTTCATCAGCCTTGGTCACTTTCCGCTGACGGTGCCTTGCGGCTATCACCGCTGACACTGAGTCCGTTAGCCCGCCGTCGCTGGATTGATTTGCATGATGCCATCGAAGCTCAGTTGGGGGAGTTTGGCGAGCTGGCCAGCGTACGGCCCAGCGGATCAAAGGCCGCCGATAACCTGCTGCGCGTCGCCGGCATTCTTGCAGTTGTGGAGGAGAGCAGCGTCGTGGAGGTCGACCATATTCAACGGGCCTCCGCTTTAGTCGGCTACTACCTCACCGAGATCCAGCGCGTGACTGAGCAGGAACCAGTGTGTCGGGTAAAGGAAGAGGCGGACCGGTTGCTGCGATGGCTACAGGTCAAAGATTGGAAGCGTTTCAGTATTCGTGAATTGAATCGCAACGGTCCCCGTTTTGCCCGTAAGAGCAGTCGTCATACCGCCAAGCTGTTGGTCGAGTTGATTGATCATCAGTGGCTCATCACCGACGGCCACACCTTCGAGGTGCGCCATGTTTAATCTTGATGAAGCGCTGCGCAACCATCTGGCTCAGCGCGAAAAGGAGCCGAAAGCGCAATTTGTCGCCGCTACTGTCGCCACTTTGTCGCCACGCTCAAAGCCAGGCAGGGCTAGGGATGTCGCCGCTGTCGCCGGTGTCGCCACCACCCGTAAAACTATCACCTCGACGACAGCCATCATTCAGGTGTTGAAAGAGCAGGGCGTGCATCTCTACGTCACTGACAACACGCTGTGTTTTCGCCCGACTGATTGGGCTCAGTTCGCGATTGTAAGTGCGCACTGGCGAGCCCTTTTGCATGATCTCGCGGCAGTCGATCAGGAACAGAGAAATGGCTCGGGTCGGTAAGCGAGCGGGGCGCAATTTCGGCTTCGGTCGCCAGCTTAGCTATGCTGGACCGCAAGCACTGAAAGACCTGTTTGGCGACGGCCATTTTGCTACCGTCAAAGCCCATAGTGATCGCTGGCAGGCGTTCGTGCATTGGTGTCGATCCGATGAAGGACCGAGGGTCAACGACGCGCGCCAGATAGACCGCGAGATCCTCATGCGGTACGCCGTCCACGTGCGGGAGCAGGTTGATCAGGGCAACGTCGGCATTGCCACCGCGCAGAACCGACTGTCCAGCGTGAACAGAACGATGGCCGCGCTGCGCGGTGATCAGTACGTCAAAATCCCGAGTCCGAGTAAGGCGCTTGGCTTGCAGCGCTCAAGCGTGCGTAGTGAGGCTCCGCAAGGCCAAGACCGTGCGCAGGTCGAGTTGATCGCGCGGGCTCTGTCAGATCGTCAGCAATCGAGGGTGAGTGCCATTGTGCTCCTCGCCCGTGAGACTGGTATGCGCCTGCGCGAAGCGATCCTGGCCGATCTGCCCCGACTGCAACGTGAGGGTCGGCAACTGGGCAAGATCAACATCCAGGATGGCACCAAAGGTGGTCGATCAGGGGCCTCGGCACCGCGCTGGATTACGGTAACGGATCAAGTTCGCGATGCCCTGGATTGGGCCAGCGCGACCTCACCCAATGGCAGCCGGAATTTGTTGGCGCCCGACGAAAGCTACAAAGACTTTATGCGGGCAGTTGTGCGACCGGCACGGGACATCCTGCATGAGTATGGATTGAAAGGTTTTCATGAGCTGCGGGCGGCTTACGCCTGTGAGCGCTATGAGCAACTAATCGGTTTTCCTGCACCCGTTAATGGTGGTCGTGTTCATCAAGAGGATCGAGCACTCGATCAGCAAGCCCGTAAGCAGATCAGCTACGAGTTGGGACATAACCGCATCGATGTGGTGAGTGCCTACATCGGAGGCCGGCGATGACGGCCGAGTTCGACATAGCGTTGTTCCTGCGCCCTATGCTCAAAGGTGCACATGCCACGCAGCAGCGGCACATCAGGCAAGCAGAAAGGATGCACGAGGTGATTCGTGAACGCTGGGGTTGCGCGACTCCCTGGTCCTGGAGAGAAAAGCACGTGAGATGGTTTCTGGAGCACTATTTGCGCTGCTCAGCTCCAGCTACCATCTACTACTACGAGTTAACAGCGGGGCTGATCCGCCGCAGAAAGGCGCAACTCGTGGTTGTTTGATAGATCTTTAAGCGTGAGCCCCTAAGTATGGGAATGCGGAGCCTTCCCATACTTAGGGGCTTGGCCGAAGAAGCGCAGGCATGCGGCTGATTTAGCGACAGTCGCCACTTCAGTCGCCCTGCTGCACGGCACGAATTGTCGCCTGCTCAGCGTATCGGCACGACGTTACGCTCCCTGGTTTGATTGATGGCGGATGCCGACAGGCTGCCGGTGGCTGCCTTCTGGATATGTTCACTCCACCAGGCCATCATCGGACGCCGGCGTTCGATGTAATCCGCCCGGTTGTAGGCGCTTCGAACTTCGTCTTTATCGACATGCGCCAGCGCGACTTCGATTAGCTCCGGATCCCATCCATGCTCATTCAGAATTGTGCTGGCCATGGAGCGCATGCCGTGGCTGACTAAGCGGTCCTGAAAGCCCATTCGTTTCAATGCCATGTTGGCTGTCTGGCTATTCGCGTGGGTGCGCGGATTTCTATCTGACGGGAACACATATTCCCTGTGGCCGCTATGGGGCTTAAGCGTCTCCAATAACGAGAGTGCATGTTCGGTCAGCGGGATTGTGTGCTGACGACGCTTTTTCATTCGCTCCGGAGGGATGGTCCAGATGCGTTTTTCGAAGTCGATATCTGCCCATCGGGTAGTCGCAGCTTCGGCAGGGCGGGTCATAGTGTGTAGCTGCCATTCGATCAGGCAGCGGGTCGTCCGCTTGATGCTTGCGTTCGCGATTTCCATCATGAGCTCCGGAAGCTCATCTGGTGGTAGCGCTGCCATGTTCTCTTTCTTAGGTTTCTTGAACACCGCTCGAATGCCGCTGAGAGGGTTGGCAAAGATCATTCCGGAATTGACCCCGTAGGTCATGATCTCGTTAAGGCGCTGGCTCACTCGCTTAACTGTCTCGAGGCTGCCTTTGGCCTCAATCGGGCGAAGGAGCTTGATGACCATCGGGGCATTCACTTCCGATAACGGCGTTGATTTCATGCTTGGAAATACATGCAGTGTGAGCGAGCGCCAGATGTCTTCGGCATACGCGGGCGTGACGGAATCCTTCTTCAGCTCGAACCAGGCGGTGGCCACATTCTCGAAGGTGTGCTCCGTTTCCGCTCGTTTGGCTTCCAGCAGCTCATTGCGCTGAGCTTTGGGGTCGATGCCCTGCGCAAGCAGCTCTCTGGCCTCAACGGTTTTCTTCCTGGCTTGCGCAAGAGAAACCTCGGGATAAGAGCCGAGTGCCATGTTGATTCGACTCTTGGTGACGGGATGCCGGTAGTTGAAATTCCACTGCATCGAGCGATTGACCCTGACTCGCAGTTGGAGCCCGTCGCCATCCGTGAGGACGTAATCCTTGTCTTTCGGTTTGACCGCCTTGAGCTGGCGGTCGGAGAGGCGGGTGGTTTGAGCGCACATGAGAAGTACTCCATGACACCTTTTGGTATTCCCAAGATTAGCGCCGGGTAGCCGGGAATGCCATTGGGAATACCAAACTGCCTGGAACTCAAAAAGCCTGGAAAGCCTCCAGTGGCCCTGAAACCCCCGTATTTACTGGATTTCAGACACAAAAAAAGACGTCCGTGGACGTCTTTAGTTGATCAAATGGTGGAGCCGGGGGGATTTGAACCCCCGTCCGCCAGTACTCCGCTGTCGGTACTACATGCGTAGCCGTGTCTATTAAGTTAACCCTTGGCGACCCGACGGGCAGGGTGCTTTGGGCGAGTTGTGTAAGTTTTAGCCGCTTCGTCCACAACGTACTGCACGGCGATTCTGTTCTATATGACAATCATTTTGGGTTTACAGACATCCCCTGATGATTGCTGGGCCCGAAGGCACCAGGAGTGCATGTCAGCTGCAATTAAGCAGCGAGAGCAGCACCGTATTGGTCGTCATTGGCAACTATAAGAAGTTGCAACAGTGGATTTACGAGTTCTGTTACCAACTCGGCATGCACCTAAAGTTTCGCAACCGGCGTCGAATCCTAAACGGCCCCGTGCTTGTAACTCGTTGTTTCATAGTGAGTGACAGGCCTGTGCAGTGTACGCCAAACGGTCACGGAAGGCCAACCCGAAGGTTGGCACATTCGTTCACTGACCGCCTTTCTCGCTATTTTGCAGGTCCTGAAGCGCCTTGGAGGTGATCTCGATGCACTTCTTGTCATCACCCGCCTCATGTGCTGCTTTGGCTTGAGCCACCGCCGTGTCGATTTCACCGCTTTTGCCGCTGGTGTCGGTGGCGAGCAGTGCCTTGCCGTTGTTGATTTTATCCAGGTTGATCTGGCACAGGTCTTTGTCACCGGCAGCGAAAGCGGAAGGGGCCAGCATCGCAGCGGTAATGAACAAGCCAGCAAGAGCGGAACGCTTCATTGGGTATCTCCTTGCGAAAAAAAGCTGGACGCTGCTGGCGTTCGACGGCTGCCAGCGACATCAGTGAAGGCCTCGTTTGTCGAGGCCTGTTCAGATGACTACGCCGGCGCGCAGGGGTTCTGTTTTTTTGCAGGGTTTAATGGACGCGGGCCTGGGTTACCCGGTCCACCAGGTAGACCAGCCCGTGGTAATCAATGCCGCCGTGCTGGCTCAGGCCGATCTCGCAGGTGCGGCTGGTGGAAATGCCTTCGCTGCAAAATTGCACCGCATCCTTGAGCGACCGCAGCGAATGGGCATTGAGTTCCGGCGTGGTGAAGCCCTTGTCACCGGCAAAGCCGCAGCAGTGAATGCCCTCCGGGACGATCACGGTACTGGCGCAACGTCGGGCCAGTTCGATCAGCGCCTGGCTTTCGCCCAGATGCTGGGTGCTGCAGGTGACGTGCACCGCGATGGGCGCTTCCTGTGGTGTGAAATCGAGACGGTCGATGAGGTGCGTGCGGATAAACCGCACCGGGTCATAGAGGTCCAGGCGGGTTTCGCCCAGATCCTGTACCAGGCGCAGGGTGCAGGGGCTGGTGTCGCAGTAGATGGGGTCCAGCCCGCCGCGACTGGCGTGGAGCAGGGCGCCGATCAGTTCCTGACGCTTGTGCTCGGCCTGTTCGGCATAACCTTTGGAAGCGAACGGCTGACCGCAGCACAGGTTGTCCTGATTTTCTGGGATAACCACTTGGTAACCGGCTTTTTCCAGCAGGCCACGGGTTTTGTCGTACAGCGACATCTGCTCCTTGTCACCGGCTGCCGGGCCCATTGCCCGCGACACGCAGGCTGCCAGGTAGACCACGCGAGGCCGTTCGTCAGTGACCGGTGGGCTGAAACGAATGGCTTTTTCCGGCTGCGGCATGGCGGGGGTCCACTGAGGGATTTGCCCTTTGGACAGACGTGTTGCTGCGCCGGACAGTTTGGCCAGGCGCGGTGCCCCCAGCAGCATGCGGGCGCCATTGGCGACATGCAGGGTAAAGCGCGCGCCTTGCAACGCAGTGGCGAAATGGGTGGCGAGCCATTCGGCGGTTTTCGTACGGTCGGCGTCCCTTGCGCGCAGTTTTTTCACCAGATCGCCGGTATTGATTCCCACAGGACAGCGTTGAGCGCAGAGGCCGGTGGCGGCGCAGGTCTCGATGCCCTGGTAGTGGTAGGCCGCCTCCAGTTCGGTGGTATCGACCCCGGCGCGTTTTTTTGCCTGGATGTCGCGCCAGATCACAATGCGCTGGCGCGGGCTCAGGGTCAGCCCTTTGGATGGGCACACCGGCTCGCAGAACCCGCACTCAATGCATTTATCCACCAGCTCATCGGCGGCGGGCAGCGGCTTGAGGTGCTTGAGATGGATCTGTGGGTCGTCGCTGAGCACCACATCCGGATTGAGGATGCCGCTGGGATCAAGCAGGCGCTTGAGTTGCCACATCAATTGGTAGGCGTCGCGGCCCCATTCCAACTCGACGAACGGCGCCATGTTGCGCCCGGTACCGTGTTCGGCCTTGAGCGAACCGCCGAATTCCACCGCAACCAGCTGGGCGACGTCATCCATGAAGGCTTGATAGCGGGTGACTTCCTCACTGCTGTTGAAGCCTTGGGTGAACACGAAGTGCAGATTGCCTTCCAGCGCGTGTCCGAAAAGGATCGCTTCGTCGTAATGATGTTTGTCAAACAGCGCGATCAGGCGGTTTACGCCTACGGCCAGTTGCTCGACCGGGAACGTCACGTCTTCGATGATCACGGTGGTACCGGTCTTGCGCACAGCACCGACGGCGGGGAAGGTGTCTTTACGAATCGCCCACAAACGTGCGTTTTCCACGGGGTCTTCGGTGAAGTCGACCTGTTTTTCTACCGGGAAGCGGGCCAGGGAGGCCATGATCAGGACGAGCTGTTCCTGCAGCAATGAGGACGTTGCCGCGCGGGATTCGATCAGCAGTGCGCAGGCATTTTCTGACAGGTGCTGTACGAATGCAGGCATGCCGGGTTTGTTCTGCACCGAGCGCATGCTGCGTCGATCCAGCAGTTCTACGGCCGATACCGGCTGGGTTTTCAGCACGGTGACGGCGTTGCAGCAAGTTTCCACATCCGGAAAAACAATCAGTGCCGACGCCTTGTTCGGATGATCGACCACAGTGTCGTAGGTGACCGCGCTGATGAACCCCAGGGTGCCCTCGGAGCCCACCAGCAAGTGGCTGAGAATCTCCAGCGGGTCGTCAAAGTCCACCAAGGCGTTAAGTGACAGGCCTGTGGTGTTTTTCAGACGGTATTTGTGGCGAATTTTGGCGGCCAACTCGGTATTTGCCCGCGTTTCGCGTCCCAGTGTCGCCAGGCGGTCCAGCAGTGCGCCATGCTGCGTGCGAAAGGCGCTGACGCTGGCAGGGTCTTCCGTGTCGAGGCGGCTGCCGTCGGCCAGTACCAGACGGATGCCGGCCAGGGTGTGGTAGGTGTTTTGCGCGGTGCCGCAGCACATGCCGCTGGCGTTGTTGGCGACAATGCCGCCGATCTTGCAGGCGTTGATGGAGGCCGGGTCCGGACCGATCTTGCGCCCGAACGGCGCCAGCCAGGCGTTGGCCTGGGCGCCGATCACGCCGGGTTGCAGGCGGATCTGCGTGCCTTGGCCACGAATTTCGCGACCGTTCCAGTTATCGCCCAGCACGATCAGTACCGAGTCGCTGATCGCTTGCCCGGACAAACTGGTGCCGGCGGCACGAAAGGTGACGGGTACTTGGTCGCGTTGGGCCCATTGCAGCAACGCCACGACTTCGTCTTCAGACTCTACGCGGATCACCAGTTGTGGGATCAATCGATAAAAACTGGCGTCTGTGCCGAATGCGAGGGTAGAAAGCGGGTCGTCGAAGCGTCGACTCTTCGGAATCAGCCGTGCGACGTCAGTCAGGAAAGCGGTAGGCAGACTCATCAGTCCTCCAGAAGTAGCTGACGCCGGCGTGATTGTCCGGCGTCGATTCTTACCCTGTTATGTGTAGTCTTCAGTGCACCAGCATACCGGTGAACCAATAAGCCTGAACCAAGGTGATCAGACCGACGATGGTGGCAAAGAACAGGCTGTGCTTGAGGGTAAAGCGGAACAGGTCGGATTCCTTGCCGACCAGGCCGGTGGCGGCGCAGGCCACGGCGATCGACTGCGGCGAGATCATCTTGCCGGTGACGCCACCGCTGGTGTTGGCCGCAACCAACAGCGTGTCGTTAACACCGATCTGGTGCGCGGTGGTGGCCTGCAGCGAGCTGAACAGTGCGTTGGACGAAGTATCGGAGCCTGTCAGAAAAACCCCCAGCCAGCCGAGGAAAGGCGAGAAGAACGGGAAAGCCGCCCCGGTGCCCGCCAACACCAGCGCCATGGTCGACGACATGCCGGAATAGTTGGTGACGAAGGCAAACGCCAGCACCATGCCAATCGACAGGATCGGCCAGCGCAGTTCGTAAAACGTGTCTTTCAAAGTGGTAAGACCAGTTTTTACGTTGATCTTCAATACCAGCATCGAAATCAGTGCCGAGAAGAAAATCGCGGTGCCGGTGGCTGAAATCGGATCCAGTTTGAACACCGCCGGGATCGCCGTGGGGTTGGTCACAATGGGAGCGACCTTGATCACCAGTTGATCCAGGTGTGGGATCGCGAAGTTGAACACCCAGCTGTACATCGAGCCGCCTGCGGCGAACATGGCCTTGAATGGTTTAAGGGTCCAGATCGTTACCAGCACAGTGAGGATCAGGAAGGGCGACCACGCTTTGAAAATCTGCCCGAGGGTGTAAGGCGATGCGACGGTGCTGCGTGGCTGGCCGAACCCGCCGACGCTGGCGGTTACCGCCGCGCTCGACGTGGCGCCGGCAATTTGCGCGCCTGCGGTGCGCTTGGGCTGCCAGACTTTCAGGAACAGGGTCAGGGCGATCAGGCTGGCGAGCGCCGAGGTGATGTCCGGCAGTTCCGGGCCAATGAAGTTCGAGGTGAAGTATTGGGTGACCGCAAAGCTCAAACCGGCTACCAGGGCTGCCGGCCAGGTTTCGCGCACGCCGCGCAGGCCGTCCATCATAAACACCAGCCAGAACGGCACGAACAGCGACAGCAAAGGCAGTTGACGGCCGGTCATGGCGCCGATCTTGAAAGCGTCGATACCGGTCACTTGGCCTGCCACGATGATCGGGATGCCCAGCGCGCCGAATGCGACGGGTGCGGTGTTGGCAATCAGGCACAAGCCGGCAGCGTACAGCGGGTTGAAACCCAGGCCGACCAGCAGTGCAGCGGTAATGGCCACCGGGGCGCCGAAACCGGCCGCGCCTTCCAGGAAGGCGCCAAAGCAGAAGCCGATCAGCAGCACCTGCAGGCGTTGGTCGTCGGTAATCGACAGAACGGAGCTGCGAATGATCTCGAACTGGCCGCTCTTGACCGTAAGCTTGTAGAGGAACACGGCCGCGACAATGATCCACGCGATGGGCCATAGGCCGTAGGCAAACCCGTAACCGGCAGCGGCCAGTGCCATATCGACGGGCATCTGGAAGGCAAAGATTGCCACCAGGATCGACAGTGCCAGGGTAATGCTACCGGCCACGTGCCCTTTGAGGCGGAACACTGCCAGAGCCAGGAAGAAGAATACGATCGGGATGACGGCGGCCAGGGCGGACAGGCCGAGGCTGCCGAGTGGGCTGTAAAGCTGTTGCCAGGTTTGCATATGGGGTGGCCCCTAATTGTTGTTGGTCAGGCACTTTTTAGTCGACTTGGATAATTGGTAATACCAATTTACAATCGCTGTGGGCTAGGTTAAAAGCCTTCAGGGGATGTGTCAATTTGCCGCCTGCGAAACTTTGGTCGTAGGCGAGCGCGGGCGCGCTTCTGATCGGCAGAAACCAAGGCCTTCTGATAGGTGCCGCAAAGGCGGCGATAGGCCAGAATAGAGGGCCCGGCGAAGGGCCGGGATGGTGGAGAGTGAGTTATGGCGTTTGATCAGGTGCGTCAGCGCCGTTTGTCTGACGATATTGTCGAGCAGCTTGAAGGCATGATCCTTGAAGGCACGCTGAAATCGGGTGAGCGCTTGCCGGCTGAGCGCGCGTTGGCCGAGCAGTTCGGCGTGTCGCGCCCGTCGTTACGCGAGGCTATCCAGAAGCTGGTGGCCAAAGGGTTGCTGGTAAGTCGTCAGGGCGGCGGTAATTATGTCGCGGAGTCTCTGGGCTCGACCTTCAGCGATCCGCTTTTGCACTTGCTGGAAAACAATCCTGAGGCGCAGCGTGATTTGCTGGAGTTTCGTCAGACCCTGGAGGCTTCCTGTGCTTACTACGCGGCATTGCGCGCCACTGAGGTCGACCGTGAGCGTCTCACCGCTGCATTTGAAACGCTGCAGGATTGCTACACCCGCGTCGATGAGGTGAGTCGGGCGGAGGAGGGGGCGGCGGATGCGCGGTTTCATCTGGCGATCGCCGAAGCCAGTCATAATGCGGTGTTGCTGCATACGATTCGTGGTTTGTTCGATCTGCTCAAGCGCAACGTGGTGACCAACATCGGCGGCATGTATCAACAGCGTACCGAAACCCGTGACATGCTGATCAATCAGCATCGGGATTTGTACTTGGCGATTATCGAGGGGCGGGCCGAGCAGGCGCGGGAGGTTTCTACACGTCACCTGCTGTATGTGCAGGAAGTGTTGGAGGAAGTGCGTCAGGAGGTTCAGCGCGTGGCGCGTGCGGAGCGACGCAAGGGGATGTAGCCGCGGCGATTGCCGAGGCCACATCGATACAAGGTTATTCTTCCTTGCCCTTGTTGCGAACCGCGCGGTGCAGCTCGCGGTTGGAATCGCGTTCGCGCTCGGTATCGCGCTTGTCGTATTCCTTTTTGCCCTTGCCCAGTGCGATCTCGCACTTGACCAGGTGTTTGCTCCAATACCAGGACAGGCAGACGCAGGCGTAGCCTTTCTGCTGAACGGCTGCGGCAAGCTTGTCCAGCTCGCGAGCGTTAAGCAGCAGCTTGCGGGTGCGCACCGGGTCGGCGATCACATGGGTGCTCGCGGTGGTCAGCGGGGTAATATGGCTGCCTAACAGCCAAGCCTCGCCATCCTTGAGCAGCACATAACTGTCGACCAGCTGCAATTTGCTGGCACGCAGACTTTTTACTTCCCAGCCGGCCAGGACCAGACCAGCCTCGAAACGATGTTCGATGAAGTAATCGTGTCGCGCTTTTTTATTTTGCGCGATGGTCCCTGTGGGGTGTTTCTTTTGTTTAGCCATAGGGGCGGCATTATAGGCAGTTGCGAGCGTGTCGGCTACGGTCAACCTGCGTGCTTGAGCGTGTTGGATGAATCCCGGACAATGCGGGCAGTTCTTTGGTTTTTTTCTCTCGCGAATCGGGCTGTTCTTTCGCGATGTTTGCCGCTCAGCTGTGGAAATAACGCACACATGACGACGCATATTCAACGTTCGGCGCTGCTGCCCTATCCGGCACAGGCGCTCTATGATCTGGTCAACGACGTGGCGCGTTATCCGGAATTCCTGCCGTGGTGCTCAACTGCCGAAGTGCTGGAGAGCAGTGCCGAGCACATGGTTGCCAGTGTTGGTGTCGCCAAGGGCGGCCTGAGTCAGCATTTTGTCACGCGCAATGTATTGGTGCCGGGCAAGTCCATTGAGATGAATCTGCAGGAAGGGCCCTTTACGCAGTTGCATGGTGTGTGGGTGTTCAAGGCGCTAACGGACAAGGCCTGCAAAATCAGTCTTGACCTGTCTTTCGAATACGCAGGGCCTATCGTGCGTGCGACGCTGGGGCCCTTGTTCAATCAGGCGGCCAATACGTTAGTGGATGCTTTCTGTCAGCGGGCCAAGCAGCTGCATGGTTGAAATCGAAGTGGTGCATGCTGCTGAGGATCGCCAGGTCTTGCTCGCGGTGACGGTGCCGGTGGGCACCAGCGTGCGCGAGGCGGTTCGGCTTTCCAGGATCCTGGAGCAGTTCCCTGATGTTGACGCTGAAACATGCGTGCTGGGGATATTCGGCAAGGTGGTTGCTGACGCCGATCTTCGCGCTGTGCACGCAGGTGATCGCATTGAGGTCTACCGCCCGTTGCTGGCTGACCCTAAGGAGATTCGTAGGTTGCGCGCAGCCAAGGCAGCGCTTGCCAGGCAGCGAAACCCTTAGGATTTCCGCCCGACAGGTACAAAAAAGCCCGGCACGCCGGGCTTTTTAATGGCCGCACAGTTACTGCGGGCTGGTGTCCAGAGGCTGAGGCGTCGGGACTGGCACGGTTTCCACGCCGTCGACGTCTTTTTGGATCTTGTCCAGCAAGGAGCCAGGTTTGGCCGGAACCTCGGACTTCGGCTTTTCGCCTTCCTGAGCGGGAGCCGTCACGTTCGTGGCGTTGTCTTTACCCAGCAAGGCTTCATCGCGGCTTACGCCGGGCATGAAGTCACCGGACAGGCTGACAAGCTGGTCATTGCCATTAAAAATGACGCTGACGCGCTCCTGCTGGCGCTCACCGCCACCAGGCTGAATGCTGTAGAGATAATCCCAGCGATCGGCATGGAAAGTGTCGGTCAGCAGGGGGTTACCCATGATAAACCTTACCTGCCGTCGGGTCATTCCGGGGCGTAACTGGTCTATCATGTCCTGCGTGACGACATTGCCCTGCTGGATGTCGATTTTGTAAACCCCGGGGAATGAACAACCGGCGAGTGCGAGCAGTCCCACAAAGGTGAAACTGGTTAGCAAGAGCTTGGTGTTTTGCATCGGTGGGCGACTTCCACTATCTTGGCTGGGACAACGTAAACGCCGATCATACCCGTATTAAGAGAAGCTGCGAAGCAGCATCCGCGAGAAAGCTAACCATGGTTGAAAATAGCGAACTACGCAAAGCCGGTCTCAAAGTGACTCTGCCACGCGTCAAGATTCTACAAATGCTCGATTCTGCTGAGCAGCGCCACATGAGTGCCGAGGATGTTTACAAGGCGCTGATGGAGTCCAATGAGGACGTTGGCCTGGCCACGGTTTATCGTGTGCTCACCCAGTTTGAAGCCGCGGGGCTGGTGGTTCGTCATAATTTCGACGGCGGTCACGCAGTATTTGAACTGGCTGACGGCGGTCATCACGACCACATGGTTGACCTGGATACCAACGAGGTTATCGAGTTCACCAGCACGGAAATCGAAGAGCTTCAGCACAAAATCGCTGAGGAGCATGGCTTCGATTTGGTGGATCACAATCTCGTGTTGTACATCCGTAAGAAAAAGTAAAAAGCTACGCAGACGCGCTCTGCGAGACGATCGAAGGCGACCTCAGGGTCGCCTTCGTGCTTTCTATATAGGGATAAGATCAGGCCTTGGTGGCAACCACCATCTTCTTCGCATGTGCCAGCGATTCTTTCGTCAGGTCGATGCCGCCCAGCATGCGCGCAACCTCTTCTACGCGTTCCGATTTGTTCAGTTTGGACACTGCTGTGCGTGTTGCGTCGCTGCCTCGCACCTTGTGTACAAACAAATGCTGGTGCCCCTGGGCGGCCACCTGTGGCAAGTGGGTGACGGTAAGGACCTGGCCTCGATCCCCCAGGCGACGCAACAGTTGCCCGACAATTTCTGCCGTCGGCCCACCAATACCCACGTCCACCTCATCGAATACCAGCGTCGGTACGCGGGAGGTCTGTGCGGTAATCACCTGAATGGCCAGGCTGATGCGTGACAGTTCACCGCCTGAGGCAACTTTTGCCAGCGCCTTGAGCGGTTGCCCAGGGTTGGCACTGACCAACAGTTCCACCTGTTCAAGGCCGTGGGGTTGCAGCTCATTGCTGGCGTTGGTGCGCAGTTCGATCGTGAAACGCCCGCCCGGCATGCCGAGGCGCTGAATCTCCTGCTCGACCGCGCCGGCAAGGCTGGTCGCGGCTTTATGGCGCAGCTCGCTCAGTTCTTGAGCCTTCTCCTGATAGTGGCGAGCATAAGAGGCAAGTTCGTCACCCAGGCGCTCAATGGATTCATCGTTCGCGTTCAGCGTTTCGATTTCATCCAGCAGTTTTTGCTGCATTGCTGCCACTTCGGTGGGCTGGATTCGATGCTTGCGCGCCAGTGTGTAGATAGTGTCCAGGCGTTCCTCTATCTCTTGCAGGCGCGCCGGGTCGGCATCGAAGTGATCCAGGAAACGGTTCAGCTCGCCCACCGCTTCTTCCACCTGGATTTGTGCACTGGTAAGTAACGTGGTGGCTTCGCTCAGGGAGCTGGAAGCGTTGTTCACACTGGACAGGCGATTGAGGCTGGCGGTGAGTGCGTTGAGCACATTGCCGGAATCGCTCTCGCTGCATTGCTCCACTACCTGGCGGCAGATGCCCAAAAGAGTTTCGGCATTGGTGAGGTTCTTGTGTTCCTGTTCCAGTTGCTCCAACTCCGTTTCACCAAGGCCCAAGCTCTCCAATTCTTCAAGCTGGTAGCTGAGCAACTGATGGCGCGCACGTTGTTCGTCACCGGAGTTGGAGAGCCGCTCGAGTTCCTGGCGCGTCTGGCGCCAGCGTTGTGCGGCGAGTTGCACTTGCCTGGCAAGGTCGGTGGCGCCGGCGTATTCGTCGAGCAGGCGACGATGTGTATCGGTTTTCAGGAGTGACTGGTGCTCGTGCTGGCTGTGGATATCGATCAAAAGCTCGCCCAGGGCTTTCAGGTCGCCAAGCGGGCAGGGGGTTCCGTTGATATAGCCGCGCGAACGCCCTTCGGCGGTGATGACCCTGCGCAGGATGCACGGCCCTTCATGGTTGAGGTCGCGCTCAGCCAGCCAGGCTTCAGCTTCGGGAATGTCGGCCAGGTCGAACGTGGCGAGAATATCGGCCTTGTCCGCGCCGGGGCGTACTACGCCGCTGTCGGCGCGATCGCCCAGGGTCAGCCCCAGCGCGTCGAGCATGATCGACTTGCCGGCGCCGGTTTCGCCTGTGATTACGCTCATCCCGCGATCCAGTTCGAGATCCAGGTGTTCAACGATGGCGTAGTTATGTACGGACAGGTGCACGAGCATGATGGCCGCTCCCAGGCTTTAGGTCTGGTTATTTATACAGTGTTTTGTTCAGCCCTGACAATCCTGATGCTTAGCTCGATTTGCTTGAATTTCGACATTTTTTAGCGCAAACGGGAATGTGTGGGCAGGAATCATCCGTGTCCGGGTGAGAGATTTTTGGTATCGCCTGAGCCCTTGAACCTGAAAATTGTGGCCCCATATACCGGAACAGAAGCGCGAGTTGTGTTCGCGCATGATTTTGAAAGGAGAGAATCTATGGCTGACGAACAGACGCAGGATACGCAAACTCCAGACGCCAATTCGGCTGTCGGTGATGAACTGGCAACTCGTGTGCAAGTGCTCGAAGAGCAATTGGCTGCTGCGCAGGATCAGTCGTTGCGTGTTGCCGCCGATCTGCAGAACGTCCGCCGCCGTGCCGAGCAGGATGTAGAAAAAGCGCATAAATTCGCACTGGAAAAATTTGCCAGTGACCTGCTGCCGATTATGGACAGCCTGGAGCGCGGCCTCGAGCTGTCCAATCCGGATGATGAAAACATTCGTGCGATGCGTGAAGGCATTGAGCTGACCCTGAAAATGTTCCAGGACACGCTCAAGCGTTATCAGCTCGAAGCCATCGATCCGCAGGGCGGCGAGCCCTTCAATGCTGAGCACCACCAGGCAATGGCCATGCAGGAAAGCCATGACCTGGAACCTAACAGTGTGCTGAAGGTGTTCCAGAAAGGTTATCTGCTCAACGGTCGTTTGCTGCGCCCGGCAATGGTGGTGGTTAGCAAGGCGCCAGCACCCGCTGCACCTTCTATTGATGAGCAGGCTTGAAATTCGCCGCAAGGCCCCCATTTATAAGTCAAGCGATTAAGTGCTACCGCAGTTAGCCACAACTGCTGCGGCAACCAAATTCAAGTTTCGGGAGAGTAAATCATGGGCAAAATTATCGGTATCGACCTGGGGACCACCAACTCGTGCGTCTCGGTCATGGAAAACGGCAAAGCCAAAGTCATTGAGAACGCAGAAGGCGCACGTACTACGCCTTCGATCATCGCTTACGCCAACGACGGCGAGATCCTTGTGGGTCAGTCGGCCAAGCGTCAGGCAGTGACTAACCCTCATAACACGCTGTACGCAGTAAAGCGTCTGATCGGTCGTAAATTCGACGAAGAAGTCGTACAGAAAGACATCAAGATGGTGCCTTACAAAATCGCCAAGGCTGATAACGGTGACGCCTGGGTTGAAGTGAACGGCAACAAAATGTCCGCGCCGCAGATCTCGGCTGAAGTCTTGAAAAAGATGAAGAAGACTGCCGAAGACTACCTGGGTGAAGCGGTCACCGAAGCGGTGATCACCGTTCCGGCTTACTTCAACGACAGCCAGCGCCAGGCAACCAAAGACGCCGGCCGCATCGCGGGCCTGGATGTAAAACGTATCATCAACGAACCGACTGCTGCGGCCCTGGCCTACGGTATGGACAAGGCCAAGGGCGATCACACTGTGATCGTTTATGACTTGGGCGGTGGTACTTTCGACGTTTCGGTGATCGAGATTGCTGAAGTCGACGGCGAACACCAGTTCGAAGTATTAGCTACCAACGGCGACACCTTCCTGGGTGGCGAGGACTTTGATATTCGTCTGATTGACTATCTCGTTGACGAATTCAAGAAAGAAACCAGCATGAACCTCAAGGGTGACCCGCTGGCCATGCAGCGTCTGAAGGAAGCGGCCGAGAAAGCCAAGATCGAGCTTTCGTCGAGCATGTCGACTGACGTCAACCTGCCGTACATCACTGCAGATGCCACCGGTCCTAAGCACTTGAACGTGAAGATTTCTCGCGCCAAGTTGGAAGCACTGGTTGAAGACCTGGTTCAGCGCACCATCGAGCCTTGCCGCATTGCACTGAAAGACGCCGGTATCGACGTTGGTTCCATCAACGACGTGATCCTGGTGGGCGGCCAGACCCGTATGCCGCTGGTTCAGCAGAAAGTTACTGAATTCTTCGGTAAAGAAGCGCGTAAAGATGTGAACCCGGACGAAGCAGTTGCCATGGGTGCTGCCATCCAGGGCGCGGTATTGGCCGGCGATGTAAAAGATGTGCTGCTGCTGGACGTCAGCCCGCTGACCCTGGGTATCGAAACCATGGGTGGCGTGATGACCGCGCTGATCGAGAAAAACACCACGATTCCTACCAAGAAATCCCAGGTGTTCTCGACTGCCGATGACAACCAGGGCGCTGTGACTATTCACGTGCTGCAAGGTGAGCGTAAGCAGGCTTCCCAGAACAAATCCCTGGGCAAGTTCGACCTGGCCGATATTCCACCAGCGCCACGTGGTGTGCCACAAATCGAAGTGACTTTCGACATCGACGCCAACGGCATCCTGCACGTAGGTGCGAAGGACAAAGCGACCGGCAAAGAGCAGAAGATCACCATTAAGGCCAACTCCGGTCTGTCTGATGAAGAAATTCAACAGATGATTCGTGATGCTGAAGCCAACGCTGATGCGGATGCCAAGTTCGCTGAACTGGCTGGCGCTCGTAACCAGGGCGATGCTTTGGTTCACTCGACCCGCAAAATGGTCGTGGACGCTGGTGAGAAGGTTACGGCTGAAGAGAAAGCTGCAATCGAGGCTGCCGTGGTTGCCCTGGAAGCCGCCGTCAAAGGCGACGACAAGGCCGCCATTGAAGCCAAGATTGAAGAGTTGTCGAAAGTCTCTGCGCCAGTGGCTCAGAAGATGTACGCAGAGCAGGCTCAGCCGGCGGACGGTGCTGCACAACAGGCAGAACCGGAAGCCAAGCATGACGACGTTGTCGATGCTGAGTTCGAAGAAGTCAAAGAAGACCAGAAGAAGTAACTTGGTCGCCCGGTTGACCGCTTTCAAGCGGTGACTGGTAGGATGTCGCCGCGCGGGAGCTTGCTCCCGCGTTGGCGTGTCTGGGGTATGCGAATTTTTACAGCATGCGACATCAGTCGGATGCTGGCGGTGTGATCGGGGATGCTCCTGCTTTCCGAGTATTGAACACCGGGTTTTTGGCCGGGTCCCTGGCTAAAAGCAGTAATGACCAGGATCGTTGAATTGACGTGAGTTGGGTCCGGGCCTGTATTGGGGCTCAACGAGTTTGGCAAGGCTCAGGAGGGTCTGGCTGGACGTCCTTAAGAGTGCAAAGACTTATGGCAAAGCGTGACTATTACGAAGTTTTGGGTGTGGAGCGTGGGGCCAGCGAGGCTGAGCTGAAAAAGGCTTACCGCCGCCTGGCGATGAAGCACCACCCGGACCGTAATCCGGATAACAAAGAATCCGAAGACATGTTCAAAGAGGCCAATGAGGCCTACGAATGCTTGTGTGATCCCAATAAGCGCGCGGCCTACGACCAGTACGGTCATGCCGGCGTCGACCCGAGCATGGGTGGCGGTGGTGCCGGTTTTGGTGGTCAGAATTTCTCTGATATTTTCGGTGACGTGTTCAGCGACTTCTTTGGTGGTGGTCGTGGTGGTCAGCGTGGCGGTGCCCAGCGTGGCAGTGATCTGCGTTACACGCTTGAGTTGAATCTGGAAGAGGCCGTGCGCGGCACCAGCGTCAACATTCGCGTGCCTACGCTGGTCAACTGCAAGCCGTGCGACGGCTCCGGTGCCAAGAAGGGGTCTTCGCCCATCACCTGCCCTACGTGTGGCGGTATTGGCCAGGTTCGGATGCAGCAAGGGTTCTTCTCGGTGCAGCAGACGTGCCCGCGTTGCCATGGACAGGGCAAGATCATTTCCGATCCGTGCGACGCCTGCCACGGCGAAGGCCGCGTCGAAGAGTACAAGACCTTGTCGGTCAAAGTGCCGGCCGGTGTGGATACCGGTGATCGCATTCGTCTGTCGGGCGAAGGTGAGGCAGGCGCGCAGGGTGGGCCTACTGGCGACTTGTACGTGGTGATCAGTGTGCGCGAGCACGCGATCTTCCAGCGTGACGGCAAGCATCTGTTCTGTGAGGTTCCAATCAGCTTTGTGGATGCGGCATTGGGTGGCGAGCTTGAGATTCCGACCCTTGATGGTCGCGTCAAGCTGAAGATTCCTGAAGGCACGCAGACCGGCAAGCAGTTCCGCATTCGTGGCAAGGGCGTGGCGCCGGTGCGCGGTGGTGGGGCGGGTGACTTGATGTGTCGCGTGGCGGTAGAAACACCGGTCAACCTGGGCCGCCGCCAGCGCGAGTTGCTCGAGGAATTCCGCAGCTCCCTGGAGGGCGATGACACCCATTCGCCGAAAACCACCGGTTTCTTCGAAGGCGTGAAGCGCTTCTTCGGCGACCTGTAAGGAAGTGAATATGCGACGTATAGCCGTAATGGGCGCTGCCGGGCGCATGGGCAAGACTTTGGTCGAAGCGGTGCAGTTGCGTTCACCGGCCTCCGGGCTGACGGCGGCGATCGTTCGCCCTGGCAGCACGTTGATCGGTGCGGATGCGGGAGAGCTGGCCTCCTTGGGGCGTATCGGCGTTTCGCTGTCGGGCAGCCTGGAGCAAGTGGCTGATGAGTTCGATGTGTTGATCGACTTCACGTTGCCTGAAGTGATGCTCAAGAACCTGGCGTTCTGCCGCAAGTCGGGCAAGGCCATGGTGATTGGTACCACGGGGCTGACTGCCGAGCAGAAGCAGTTGCTGGTGGAGGCGGGCAAGGATATTCCCGTGGTGTTTGCCGCCAACTTCAGCGTTGGCGTGAACCTGTCGCTCAAACTGTTGGACATGGCCGCGCGAGTGCTGGGCGATGAAGCGGATATCGAGATTATCGAGACCCACCATCGCCACAAGATCGATGCGCCTTCTGGTACGGCGCTGCGCATGGGGGAAGCCATTGCCGATGCGTTGGGTCGTGACCTGTCGAAGGTCGCGGTTTACGGTCGTGAGGGCCATACCGGTGCTCGGGCGCGCGACACCATTGGCTTTGCGACCGTGCGTGGTGGCGATGTGGTGGGTGACCATACGGTGTTATTCGCCACTGAGGGCGAGCGCCTTGAGATCACGCACAAGGCTTCCAGTCGCATGACGTTCGCCAAGGGCGCCGTACGCGCTGCGCTTTGGCTGGAGGGGCGCGAGCCTGGCTTGTACGACATGCGTGACGTGCTGGACCTGCACTGATCAGTAGCTAAAACGGGTGCCCAGGATTATCCTGAGCCCCCGTTTTTAACCGCTAGGCGACGTCCTGTCGCATTCCCCTGCCTTTAAGGCTCTTTAGCGGTGGACCCAAAAAGCCTTTTTCTGTAAGCTACAGCTTTAGTGTGTCCACTAAAAGCGCGCAGAATAATTCAGTGAACAAGCGGGGTGACGTGTCCATACGTCACTCCGCTTTTTTACAACCTGCGATCGCCCCTTCAGGCTTTATTTACGGGAGGTCTTCTTGACTAAGCCAGCCATACTCGCCCTTGCTGATGGCAGCATTTTTCGCGGCGAAGCCATTGGAGCCGACGGTCAAACCGTTGGAGAGGTAGTGTTTAACACTGCCATGACCGGCTATCAGGAAATCCTTACCGATCCTTCCTACGCCCAACAGATCGTTACCCTGACTTATCCACACATCGGCAATACCGGTACTACCCCGGAAGATGTCGAGTCTGATCGTGTCTGGTCCGCGGGCCTGGTGATTCGTGATCTGCCGCTGGTCGCGAGCAACTGGCGTAACACGATGTCGCTGTCCGATTACTTGAAAGCCAACAATGTGGTGGCTATCGCCGGTATCGACACGCGTCGCCTGACACGCATCCTGCGTGAAAAAGGCTCGCAGAACGGCTGCATCATGGCCGGCGAGAATATTTCTGAAGAGGCGGCGATTGCGGCCGCGCAAGGCTTTCCCGGCCTCAAAGGCATGGACCTGGCGAAGGTCGTCAGCACCAAGGACAAGTACGAGTGGCGCTCCACCGTCTGGGACCTGAAGACCGACAGCCACGAGACCATCGACGCCGCCGAGCTGCCTTACCACGTAGTGGCCTACGACTATGGCATCAAGTACAACATCCTGCGCATGCTGGTCGAGCGCGGCTGCCGGGTGACGGTTGTACCTGCACAAACGCCTGCCAGCGATGTGCTGGCTCTGCAGCCGGACGGTGTGTTCCTGTCCAACGGCCCAGGTGATCCTGAGCCTTGCGACTACGCCATCCAGGCGATCAAGGACGTGCTGGAAACCGAGATCCCGGTATTCGGTATCTGCCTGGGCCACCAGCTGCTGGCTCTGGCCTCCGGTGCCAAAACCCTGAAAATGGGCCACGGCCACCACGGCGCCAACCACCCCGTGCAGGACCTGGACACCGGCGTGGTAATGATCACCAGCCAGAACCACGGTTTTGCGGTGGATGAAGCGACCTTGCCGGGCAACGTCCGTGCGATTCACAAGTCGCTGTTTGACGGTTCCCTGCAAGGCATCGAGCGCACCGACAAGAGCGCGTTCAGCTTCCAGGGCCACCCTGAAGCCAGCCCGGGCCCGAACGACGTAGCACCGCTGTTCGACCGTTTCATCAATGAGATGGCCAAGCGACGCTGACTGAGCGGCTTGCGGGTGGCCCCGAAAACCGGTGGCCCCCGCAGGCTCTCTAAAGATTGTTCAAGACGGCTTGCCGACTGACCTGCGGATTTGAGTGACAAACCCATGCCAAAACGTACAGACATAAAAAGCATCCTGATTCTCGGCGCTGGCCCGATCGTGATCGGCCAGGCCTGCGAATTCGACTACTCCGGCGCCCAGGCGTGTAAAGCCCTGCGTGAGGAGGGTTACCGCGTCATCCTGGTGAACTCCAACCCGGCCACCATCATGACCGATCCGGCGATGGCCGACGCGACCTACATCGAGCCGATCAAATGGCAGACCGTTGCCAAGATCATCGAGAAAGAGCGTCCGGACGCGCTGCTGCCAACCATGGGCGGCCAGACCGCGCTGAACTGTGCTCTGGACCTGGAGCGCGAAGGCGTTCTGGAGAAGTTCGGCGTAGAAATGATCGGCGCCAATGCCGACACCATCGACAAGGCCGAAGACCGTTCGCGCTTCGACAAGGCCATGAAGTCCATCGGCCTGGCATGCCCGCGCTCCGGTATTGCCCACAGCATGGAAGAAGCCAACGCGGTCCTCGAGACCCTGGGCTTCCCCTGCATCATCCGTCCGTCCTTCACCATGGGCGGCACCGGTGGTGGCATTGCCTACAACCGTGAAGAGTTCGAAGAGATCTGCGCCCGTGGGCTCGACCTGTCGCCGACCAAAGAGCTGCTGATCGACGAGTCTCTGATTGGCTGGAAAGAATACGAGATGGAGGTTGTCCGCGATAAAAAGGACAACTGCATCATCGTCTGCTCCATCGAAAACTTCGATCCGATGGGTGTGCACACTGGTGATTCGATCACCGTTGCTCCGGCGCAGACCCTGACCGACAAGGAATACCAGATCCTGCGTAACGCCTCCCTGGCGGTATTGCGTGAGATCGGTGTGGAAACCGGCGGTTCCAACGTTCAGTTCGGTATCTGCCCGAACACCGGCCGTATGGTCGTGATCGAAATGAACCCGCGTGTATCCCGTTCCTCGGCACTGGCGTCGAAGGCCACCGGCTTCCCTATCGCCAAGGTCGCGGCCAAGCTGGCGGTGGGCTACACCCTGGATGAACTGTCGAACGACATCACCGGCGGCAAAACCCCGGCGTCCTTCGAGCCTTCCATCGACTACGTCGTGACCAAGCTGCCGCGCTTTGCCTTTGAGAAGTTCGCCAAGGCGGATGCGCGCCTGACCACCCAGATGAAGTCGGTGGGTGAAGTGATGGCCATCGGCCGGACGTTCCAGGAATCTCTGCAGAAAGCCTTGCGAGGCCTGGAAGTCGGCGTTTGCGGTCTGGACGAGAAACTCGACCTGAGCAATCCGGAAAGCATGAGCGTGCTCAAGCGCGAACTGACCGTGCCGGGTGCCGAGCGTATCTGGTACGTGGCGGACGCGTTCCGTGCCGGCATGACTGTCGAAGACATCTTTGGCATGAACATGATCGATCCGTGGTTCCTGGTACAGATCGAAGATTTGATCAAGGAAGAAGAGAAGGTCAAGACCCTGGGCCTGGCCAGCATCGACCGCGACATGATGTTCCGCCTCAAGCGCAAGGGCTTCTCCGACCAGCGTCTGGCCAAGTTGCTGGGTGTGACCGAGAAGAACCTGCGTACTCATCGCCACAAGTTGGAAATCTTTCCGGTCTACAAGCGCGTCGACACCTGCGCGGCGGAGTTTTCCACCGACACCGCGTACCTGTACTCCACCTATGAGGAAGAGTGCGAAGCGGCGCCGTCGGGTCGCGACAAGATCATGATCCTGGGCGGCGGGCCAAACCGTATCGGCCAGGGTATCGAGTTTGACTACTGCTGCGTACACGCCGCCCTCGCTCTGCGCGAGGACGGGTACGAAACCATCATGGTCAACTGCAACCCGGAAACCGTTTCCACCGACTACGACACCTCCGATCGCCTGTATTTCGAGCCGGTGACCCTGGAAGACGTGCTGGAAATCGTGCGCGTCGAGAAGCCTAAAGGTGTGATCGTTCAGTACGGCGGCCAAACCCCGCTGAAACTGGCGCGCGCCCTCGAAGCGGCGGGTGTACCGATTATCGGCACCAGCCCGGACGCTATCGACCGTGCCGAAGACCGTGAGCGCTTCCAGCAAATGGTTGAGCGCCTGAACCTGCGTCAGCCGCCGAACGCCACTGTGCGCAGCGAAGATGAAGCGATTCGCGCAGCCAGCAAGATCGGCTACCCGCTGGTGGTGCGTCCGTCTTATGTGCTGGGCGGCCGTGCGATGGAAATCGTCTACGAAGAAGAAGAACTCAAGCGTTACCTGCGCGACGCGGTGAAAGTCTCCAATGACAGCCCGGTGCTGCTGGACCACTTCCTTAACTGCGCCATCGAGATGGACGTGGATGCGGTCTGCGACGGCACCGACGTGGTAATCGGCGCAATCATGCAGCATATCGAGCAGGCCGGCGTTCACTCCGGTGACTCCGCATGCTCGCTGCCGCCTTACTCGCTGCCGGCCCACATCCAGGACGAGATGCGCGAGCAGGTCAAGAAAATGGCCCTCGAACTGGGTGTGGTCGGCCTGATGAACGTGCAGTTGGCTTTGCAGGGCGAAGACATCTACGTCATCGAAGTCAACCCGCGCGCGTCGCGTACCGTGCCATTCGTTTCCAAGTGCATCGGCGTGTCGCTGGCCATGATCGCTGCGCGTGTGATGGCTGGTAAGACCCTGAAGGAAATCGGCTTCACCAAGGAAATCATCCCGAACTTCTACAGTGTGAAAGAGGCGGTGTTCCCGTTCGCCAAATTCCCTGGCGTGGACCCGATCCTGGGCCCGGAAATGAAGTCCACTGGTGAAGTGATGGGCGTGGGCGATACCTTCGGTGAGGCTTTTGCCAAGGCGCAGATGGGCGCCAGCGAAGTGCTGCCGACCGGCGGTACGGCGTTCATCAGCGTGCGCGATGACGACAAGCCACTGGTTGCAGGTGTGGCCCGTGATCTGATCAACTTGGGTTTCGAAGTCGTGGCCACCGCCGGGACCGCCAAGCTGATCGAGGCTGCCGGCCTGAAAGTGCGTCGCGTGAACAAGGTAACGGAAGGTCGTCCGCACGTGGTCGACATGATCAAGAATGACGAAGTCACTTTGATCATCAACACCACCGAAGGTCGTCAATCGATCGCGGATTCCTACTCCATTCGTCGTAACGCCTTGCAGCACAAGATTTACTGCACCACCACCATTGCTGCTGGCGAAGCTATCTGCGAAGCGCTCAAGTTCGGTCCGGAAAAGACCGTGCGTCGCTTGCAGGATCTACACGCAGGATTGAAGGCATGAGCATTACCAAATACCCAATGACCGTCCAGGGTGCCAAGGCCCTGGAAGAGGAGCACGCCCACCTGACCAAGGTCGTACGTCCAAAGCTGAGCCAGGACATCGGTACGGCCCGCGAGCTGGGTGACTTGAAGGAAAACGCCGAATACCATGCTGCTCGCGAGCAGCAAGGTATGGTCGAGGCGCGGATCCGCGATATCGAAGGCCGCATGCAGAATGCTGTGATCATCGATGTGACCACTATTGCGCACACCGGCAAGGTGATTTTCGGTACGACCGTTGAAATTGCCAACGTCGAGACTGATGAGAGCGTGACTTACCACATCGTGGGTGAGGATGAAGCTGACATCAAGCAAGGCAAGATCTCTGTCGGCTCGCCGATCGCACGCGCCTTGATCGCCAAGGAAGAAGGCGACGTGGTCGCCGTGAAAACACCAAGCGGTGTGATCGAGTACGAGATTGTTGAAGTTCGTCACGTCTGAAAGACGGCGCCCGCTCCAGGCGGGCGCAATGCTCTGGCAGCTCACCCAGATGCTCTGGGTGGGTGGCTTGTGGCTGTTGCACCTTGGCGTTTTGCCGGCGTTGGGCCTGATTGGGCTGGCGCCGTTGCTGATCGATGAGCTCGATGGATTACTGAGTGCGTTGCTGGTGGGTTTTGCGGCGGCGTGCGTGATACTTCAAGTGTTGGTGCTGGTAAGGACCGAGGGCTTGGAGAGTCTGTGGCGGGATATTCGTGGGCAATTACTGTTGATGGCGCTGTATGGCTGTTCGATGTATTTCGTCGTGCATGTCTGGCTGCCGCAAGCGTTGCGCTGGCAACTATTCAGCTATCTTGTGCTAGGGTTCTCAGGCCTCGTGCTGGTGATACAGCCGGCACCGGGTTGGAGTGGCAGGGCGCGCGAAGCACGCCCTTGACCCTTGCTATCATTTGAAGCGGTGAACATTCGACAGTTGCTTGTTGACGCTGAAGTTCTTGCGATACAGCAGCGCCATCTTGCCGATAACCTGAACCAGGTCCGCTTTGCCCACCTTGCACAGTTCTGCAATGGCGGCCAGGCGTGCTTCGCGGTCAAGGATATTAACCTTGATCTTAATCAGCTCGTGATCGTTGAGTGCGCGTTCGAATTCGGCTAACACACCCTCAGTCAAACCGTTGTCTGCCACAATCAGAACTGGTTTCAGATGGTGGCCAATGGATTTGTATTGTTTCTTCTGCTCTTGAGTGAGCGGCATAATCTGACCCCTGCGTCTGATCTTGTAAAAAGCGGCGGCCAGTTTACCCGAGCGAGTCCGGGACCGCCCAGTTAATCACGACCCGTTTTATTTTCGAGGTGCCCAGTGGCCCGTTCCAAAACCAGCCTTAAGTGGCTACAAGAGCATTTCAACGACCCTTACGTCAAAAAGGCGCAGAAGGACGGCTACCGCTCCCGGGCCAGCTACAAGCTGCTGGAGTTGCAGGACAAGGACAAACTATTCCGCCCCGGCATGAGTGTGATCGACCTCGGAGCGGCGCCTGGCGGCTGGTCACAGGTTGCCAGTCGTCTGATTGGTGGGCAGGGGCGGTTGATCGCTTCCGACATTCTGGAGATGGACAGCATTCCGGATGTAACCTTTGTACATGGGGATTTCACTCAGGATGCGGTACTGGCCGAGATTCTTGAAGCCGTGGGAAATTCGCAGGTAGACCTTGTGATTTCCGACATGGCCCCCAATATGAGTGGATTACCGGCTGTTGATATGCCGCGCGCCATGTTCCTGTGCGAATTGGCGCTGGATCTGGCGGGCCGGGTATTGCGTCCGGGGGGGGATTTCCTGGTCAAGGTCTTCCAGGGGGAAGGTTTCGACGAGTATCACAAGAACATCCGTAAGCTATTCGACAAGGTTCAGATGCGCAAACCGGACTCTTCCCGGGATCGGTCCCGCGAGCAATACCTGTTGGCGCGTGGGTTCCGTGGCATTGAAGGCGCTGCCAGCGATGAGCGTCTTTAAAGGTTTGAAGGGAGTCGATAGGTTTTTTTATATCGCTTTCGTCATGAAGCTTTACGAATATTGTGTAGTCAAAGTTTCACAAAGGGTTACAGACGGCGCCTGCCAGAGTTGTAGGTAATGTAGTAAGTTAGGCCGGTGAATATCATGCGAAGCGCGCGCCAGCAGCGGAGCTTGCTTCAGAGGGTAGTTAATTGAACGATATGGCAAAGAATCTGATCCTGTGGTTGATCATCGCGGCTGTCCTTGTGACGGTGATGAACAACTTCTCCAGCCCTAACGAGCCGCAGACCCTCAACTATTCCGACTTCATCCAGCAAGTCAAGGATGGCAAGGTCGAGCGCGTAGCGGTAGATGGCTATGTGATCACCGGCAAGCGTAACGATGGCGACAGCTTCAAGACCATTCGTCCGGCAATTCAGGATAACGGTCTGATCGGCGATCTGGTCGATAACCACGTGGTGGTTGAAGGCAAGCAGCCTGAACAGCAGAGCATCTGGACCCAGCTTCTGGTGGCCAGTTTCCCTATTCTTGTGATCATTGCAGTCTTCATGTTCTTCATGCGCCAGATGCAGGGCGGCGCGGGGGGCAAGGGCGGACCGATGAGTTTCGGTAAGAGCAAGGCACGCCTGCTGTCCGAGGATCAGGTGAAAACCACGCTGGCTGATGTTGCCGGCTGCGATGAGGCCAAAGAAGAAGTCGGTGAGCTGGTCGAATTCCTGCGCGATCCGGGCAAATTCCAGCGTCTTGGCGGTCGTATTCCGCGCGGCGTGCTGATGGTCGGCCCTCCGGGTACGGGTAAAACCTTGCTGGCCAAGGCAATTGCCGGTGAAGCCAAGGTGCCGTTTTTTACAATTTCCGGTTCTGACTTCGTCGAGATGTTCGTTGGTGTCGGTGCCAGCCGTGTTCGCGATATGTTCGAGCAGGCCAAGAAACATGCGCCGTGCATTATCTTCATCGATGAAATCGACGCTGTTGGTCGTCATCGTGGTGCTGGCATGGGCGGTGGTCATGATGAACGCGAACAGACGCTCAACCAGCTGCTGGTAGAGATGGACGGCTTCGAGATGAATGACGGCATCATCGTCATCGCCGCGACCAACCGTCCTGACGTGCTTGACCCGGCCTTGCTGCGTCCAGGCCGTTTTGACCGCCAGGTGGTGGTTGGCTTGCCTGATATTCGCGGGCGCGAACAGATTCTGAAAGTGCACATGCGTAAAGTGCCGATGGGTGACGATGTGGCTCCGGCCGTGATTGCCCGTGGTACTCCTGGTTTCTCCGGTGCTGACCTTGCCAACCTGGTGAACGAGGCATCGCTGTTTGCCGCGCGTACCGGCAAGCGCATTGTAGAAATGAAAGAGTTCGAGCTGGCTAAAGACAAGATCATGATGGGCGCCGAGCGCAAGTCCATGGTCATGTCCGAAAAAGAGAAGCAGAACACTGCCTATCACGAAGCCGGTCACGCGATCGTGGGGCGCGTCGTGCCTGAGCACGACCCGGTGTACAAGGTTTCGATCATTCCGCGAGGTCGCGCACTTGGCGTGACCATGTTCCTGCCAGAAGAGGATCGCTACAGCCTCTCCAAGCGTGCGCTGATCAGCCAGATCTGCTCGCTTTATGGTGGACGGATTGCCGAAGAGATGACCTTGGGCTTTGACGGTGTGACCACCGGCGCTTCCAACGACATTATGCGAGCCAGTCAGATAGCGCGAAACATGGTGACCAAGTGGGGCTTGTCTGAAAAACTCGGTCCTTTGATGTATGCCGAGGAAGATGGCGAGGTGTTCCTGGGTCGTGGTGGTGGCGGTCAAAGTGCCAGTTTTTCGGGTGAGACTGCCAAGCTGATCGATTCCGAGGTTCGCAGCATCATTGACCAGTGCTACGGTACGGCCAAGCAGATCCTGACCGATAACCGCGACAAGCTGGATGCCATGGCCGATGCGCTGATGAAATACGAAACCATTGATGCCGATCAGATCGACGACATCATGGCAGGTCGTCCGCCGCGCGAACCTCGCGACTGGGAAGGCGGTTCAGGCACCTCGGGCACTCCGCCCGTGGTTCAGAATGAACGCCCTGAAACCCCGATCGGCGGTCCTGCAGCCGAACACTAAGGTTTGAAATGACTTCTGTGTTGCCCTCCACCCGGTTGCCTTGCGGCAGCCGGGTTCTTGATTTGGCCCATACACACGTCATGGGTATCCTCAATGTAACCCCCGATTCCTTTTCTGATGGCGGCCGATTCAGTCAGCAGGACGCTGCGTTGCGTCATGCCGAGGCGATGGTGGCGGCTGGCGCGACGTTGATCGATGTCGGTGGTGAGTCGACTCGGCCTGGTGCCCGTGTGGTTTCTCCTCTTGAGGAGTTGGAGCGGGTCGCTCCGGTTGTCGAGCGTATTGCCCGGGAGTTGGACGTCATCATCTCCGTTGATACTTCGACCCCCGCAGTGATGCGCGAAACTGCTCGTTTGGGGGCTGGCTTGATCAATGATGTGCGGTCACTGCGGCGCGATGGCGCGTTGGACGCAGCTGCCGCTACCGGGTTGCCGGTGTGCCTCATGCACATGTTGGGCGAGCCCGGCACTATGCAGGACAACCCGCATTACGACGATTTGGTGGGAGAGGTAACAGGCTTTCTCGCTGAGCGGATTGCCCAATGTGCTGCCGTGGGTATTGCGCCGGAGCAGATCATCCTTGATCCGGGTTTTGGATTCGCCAAAACCCTGCAACATAATTTAAGCCTGTTCAAGCACCTGGAGTCCTTGCATGCCCTTGGTCGGCCCCTGTTGGTAGGGGTGTCGCGCAAGAGCATGATAGGGCTGGCGTTGAATCGTCCGGTGGGTGAGCGTCTGTATGGCGGACTTGCACTGGCGGCACTCGCCTTGACCAAAGGCGCGCGAATTCTGCGCGTGCACGATGTCGCCGAGACAGTGGACGTGGTGCGTATGATTGCCGCTGTAGAATCAGCCGAATAAGAATGATGGAGCACTTATGACTAAAAAATATTTTGGCACCGACGGAATCCGTGGTCGGGTCGGCGAGTTCCCGATTACCCCTGACTTTATGCTCAAGTTGGGATGGGCGGCGGGCATGGCGTTCCGCAGCATGGGCGCGTGTCGCATCCTGGTGGGCAAGGACACTCGAATTTCGGGGTATATGTTCGAGTCTGCGCTGGAGGCCGGGTTGTCTGCGGCTGGGGCCGATGTGATGCTGTTGGGGCCAATGCCCACGCCCGCCATCGCCTACCTGACGCGTACCTTCCATGCCGAGGCGGGCATTGTTATCAGTGCTTCGCACAACCCTCATGATGACAACGGTATCAAGTTTTTCTCGGGTCAAGGTACCAAGCTGCCCGATGAGATTGAGCTGATGATCGAGGAGTTGCTGGATGCGCCGATGACAGTGGTCGAATCCAGCAAGTTGGGCAAGGTCTCGCGTATTAATGACGCGTCCGGCCGTTACATTGAATTCTGCAAGAGCAGCGTGCCAAGCAGCACCAATTTCGCCGGGTTGAAGATCGTTGTCGATTGCGCCCACGGTGCAACCTACAAGGTGGCGCCGAGCGTGTTCAAGGAGTTGGGTGCACAGGTTACTGTGTTGTCGGCCCAGCCTAACGGCTTGAACATCAACGACAACTGCGGCTCTACCCATATGGAGCAGTTGCAGGCCGCAGTATTGGCCGAGCATGCAGACCTGGGTATCGCTTTCGATGGCGACGGCGACCGTGTTTTGATGGTGGATCACACAGGTACCATCGTGGATGGCGATGACTTGTTGTTCATTATTGCTCGCGACCTGCATGAGCGTAACAAGTTGCAAGGGGGTGTGGTCGGCACCTTGATGAGCAATCTCGGGCTCGAGCTCGCCCTGGCAGATCTGGGCATTCCCTTTATTCGCGCCAATGTCGGTGATCGTTATGTCATCGCAGAGCTGCTCGAGCGTAATTGGCAGATAGGTGGTGAGAACTCGGGCCATATCGTGTGCTTCCAGCACACCACGACCGGTGATGCGATTATCGCCGCGCTGCAGGTGCTGCTGGCCTTGCGTCGTCGCGAGGAAAGCCTGGCTCAGGCGCGGCAGGCGTTGCGTAAGTGTCCGCAAGTGCTGCTGAACGTGCGGTTCGGTGGAGGCGAAAACCCGATTGAGCACCCTGCGGTCAAGGACGCTTGTGAGCGCGTAACCCTGGCGATGGAAGGGCGTGGGCGGGTATTGCTGCGCAAGTCGGGCACGGAGCCTCTGGTGCGTGTCATGGTCGAGGGTGAAGATGAAACACAGGTTCGCGGCCACGCTGAAGACCTGGCAAAACTGGTAACTGAAGTTTGCGCCTGAATTCGGCTTGCCAGTGATGAAAGGGTTGGGTAACATCTGCGCCCACTTTGACCGACGAGGTACAGCATGCGTCGCACTATGGTAGCTGGTAACTGGAAGATGCACGGTACCCGCGCCAGTGTCGCTGAGCTGATCAATGGCCTTCGTCACTTGGCATTGCCTGGCGGTGTCGATGTTGCGGTTTTCCCGCCTTGCCTGCATATCGCCCAAGTGGTTGATGGCTTGAAGGGTAAGTCGATCCAGGTCGGCGCGCAGAATTCTGCGGTGGAAGCCATGCAAGGTGCGTTGACCGGCGAAATTGCGCCGAGTCAGCTGGTCGATGCGGGATGTTCCTTTGTGCTTGTCGGGCACTCCGAGCGCCGTCAGATGATGGGTGAGCGCGATGGGATGCTCAATCGCAAGTTCGCAGCGGCACAGGCATGCGGTCTGATCCCAGTGTTGTGCATAGGGGAAACCCTGGAGCAGCGCGAATCGGGCAAGACTCTTGAGGTTGTCTCGCGTCAGCTGGGCAGCATCATCGAAGAGTTGGGTGTTGGTGCGTTTGCAAAAGCGGTCATCGCATACGAGCCGGTCTGGGCCATTGGCACCGGGCTGACTGCTACACCGCAACAGGCGCAGGATGTGCACGCAGCCATCCGCGCGCAGTTGGCGGCAGAGAATTCTGAAGTCGCACAAGGTGTGCGTCTTCTATACGGCGGCAGCGTGAAGGCGGCCAATGCGGTCGAACTGTTCGGCATGCCGGATATCGATGGGGGGCTCATTGGTGGAGCTTCCCTGAATGCAGATGAGTTCGGTGCGATCTGTCGCGCCGCGGGAAACTGAAAAAATGCTGGAAACAGTCGTGGTCGTTTTTCATCTGTTGGCTGCACTGGGCGTAGTTGCCCTGGTTTTGCTGCAACAGGGTAAAGGTGCGGATGCTGGTGCGTCTTTCGGTGCAGGTGCTTCAAATACTGTATTCGGAAGCCAAGGTTCCTCTACCTTTCTTAGTAAGTTTACTGCTATACTTGCCGCCGGTTTCTTCATAACCAGCTTGGGGTTAGGTTACTTTGCTAAAGAGAAAGCTCATGTGCTGACTCAAGTAGGTTTGCCAGATCCAGCAGTGTTGGAAGTACCAAAAGCAAAACCGGCTTCTGATGATGTTCCGGTGCTTCAAGAGCAAAAGTCGGCTACTCCAGCGACTGACGTACCTCCAGCTCAAGAGCAGAAGTAAGAAGAGTTGTAAACGTTGTATTGCCGAGGTGGTGGAATTGGGTAGACACGCAACCTTGAGGTGGTTGTGCCCATAGGGTGTAGGGGTTCGAGTCCCCTTCTCGGTACCAATTATCAGGAGAGCCCGCTGTTGCGGGCTTTCTTGTAGGTGGAAGGTTACATTGACCCTGCAAGGGATCGGTCGTATACTTCCGCCCCAGCTTTGTCGCGGGGTGGAGCAGTCTGGTAGCTCGTCGGGCTCATAACCCGAAGGTCGTCGGTTCAAATCCGGCCCCCGCAACCAGTTTTAGCGGAGCCCCTTTTAAGGGGCTTTTTGTTAGCTGGACACTTTCAACGCCGCTGTTCGACGGCGTTTCAAGGATGGGCGTTTCGCCCATTTTTTTATTTTGCACAGCATGCACATACATGCACGAGGGGGTTCAGGTGTCGAGCAAGCTAGAAGAGTTGCAGGCCTTGCTGGCCCCGGTGGTCGTGGCCCTAGGCTATGAATGCTGGGGTATTGAGTTTTCGGCTCAAGGTCGCCACTCAATGTTGCGCGTTTATATCGATAAAGAGGGCGGTGTGCTGGTGGACGATTGTGCCATTGTCAGCCGTCAGATCAGTGGTGTGTTGGATGTTGAAGATCCGATCTCCGTTGAATACACCCTCGAAGTTTCCTCGCCAGGCATGGAACGCCCACTGTTCACTCTTGAGCAGTTTGCTAAATATGCCGGTGAACAAGTGAAGATCAAGCTGCGATCTCCCTTTGAAGGGCGACGCAACTTTCAGGGCCTTCTGCGCGGTGTAGAAGAACAGGATGTCGTGGTGCAGGTAGAAGACCATGAATTCCTGTTGCCGATCGATATGGTCGACAAGGCCAACATTATTCCCAGTTTTGACTGAGACGCGGATCCCGCGGATCCAATGGCTTGCGAAAGGCGAGGCGTACGATGAGCAAAGAAGTACTGCTGGTTGTTGAGTCGGTATCCAATGAAAAGGGCGTACCGGCAAGCGTGATTTTTGAAGCGTTGGAGCTGGCCCTGGCCACTGCTACCAAAAAACGTTTTGAGGACGAAGTTGATCTGCGTGTGGAAATCAATCGCCACACCGGTGCCTATGAGACTTTCCGTCGCTGGACAGTCGTCGAAGAGGCCGATCTTGACGATCCGGCTATCGAAACCTGGCCGAGCAAGGTTGCTGAAACGCATCCTGGTGCCAAGGTTGGCGATGTGGTCGAAGAAAAAATCGAATCGATCGAATTCGGCCGTATTGCTGCACAGACCGCCAAGCAGGTCATCGTGCAGAAGGTCCGCGAAGCTGAGCGCGCTCAAGTCGTCGACGCCTATCGCGAACGCCTGGGTGAAATCATCTCCGGCACCGTTAAGAAAGTCACCCGCGACAATGTGATCGTCGATCTGGGCAATAACGCCGAAGCGTTGCTGGCTCGTGAAGACATCATCTCTCGCGAAACCTTCCGTGTGGGCGTGCGCTTGCGTGCGCTGCTCAAGGAAATCCGCACCGAGAACCGCGGCCCTCAGTTGATCCTGTCGCGTACCGCTCCGGAAATGCTGATTGAGCTGTTCCGTATCGAAGTGCCGGAAATTGCCGAAGGCCTGATCGAAGTCATGGCGGCGTCCCGCGACCCGGGTTCGCGCGCCAAGATTGCGGTCCGCTCCAAAGACAAACGCATCGACCCGCAAGGTGCCTGCATTGGTATGCGCGGTTCGCGCGTCCAGGCGGTGTCTGGCGAATTGGGCGGTGAGCGCGTGGACATTGTCCTGTGGGACGATAACCCGGCGCAGTTCGTGATCAACGCCATGTCGCCGGCTGAAGTGGCGGCAATTATCGTTGACGAAGATGCCCATGCGATGGACATCGCCGTTGGCGCAGACAATCTGGCTCAGGCCATTGGTCGTGGTGGTCAGAACGTGCGTCTGGCCAGCCAACTGACCGGTTGGACCCTGAACGTGATGACCGAATCGGACATCCAGGCTAAGCAGCAAGCTGAAACCGGTGACATCCTGCGCAACTTCATCGAAGAGTTGGAAGTCGATGAAGAGCTGGCACAGGTGCTGGTAGATGAAGGCTTCACCAGCCTGGAAGAGATTGCCTACGTACCGTTGGAAGAAATGCTCAACATCGACGGCTTTGACGAAGATATCGTCAACGAGCTTCGCGCTCGGGCCAAGGATCGCTTGTTGACTAAAGCCATCGCTACTGAGGAAAAGCTGGCAGACGCCCATCCGGCCGAAGACCTGCTCTCGCTTGAGGGTATGGACAAGGATTTGGCGATGGAACTGGCGGTGCGCGGCGTAATTACCCGCGAAGACCTGGCCGAGCAGTCTATTGACGATCTGCTCGACATCGACGGCATTGACGAAGATCGTGCCGGCAAGTTGATCATGGCCGCCCGAGCCCATTGGTTCGAGTAACTAGGCGCGGCCTGAGGAGAGAAGTGCATGACGCAAGTCACGGTGAAACAACTGGCCGATGAGGTCAAAACACCGGTAGAGCGCCTGTTGCAGCAGATGCGTGAGGCAGGTCTGCCGCACACCGCCGCCGATGAAGGTGTGAGCGATAGTGAGAAGCAGTCTTTGCTGACTCACTTGAAGAGCAGCCACAAGGCGAAAGTGGAAGAACCGCGCAAGATTACATTGCAGCGCAAAACCACCAGCACCCTGCGTGTTGCGGGTAGCAAGAGCATCAGCGTTGAAGTACGCAAGAAGAAAGTCTTCGTACAGCGCAGCCCGGAAGAAATCGAAGCCGAGCGTAAACGCGAACTGGAAGAACGTCGCGCAGTAGAAAATGCTGCTCGTCAGAAGGCTGAAGAAGAAGCCAAGCGTCGCGCCGAAGAAGAAGCGCGTCGCCAGCCTGCTGCTGCGCAACCTGCTAACACTGAAGCGGTTGCCGCTCCTGTTGAAGCTGTGCGTGAGGCCGCTCCGGTGGCTGCAGCACCTGCTCCGGCAGCAGATGCCCGCAAGCGCGACGAGCCTCGTCGTCCGGACAAACCACGTGCCGACGATAACAATCGTCGCGGTGGTGGCGGTGATGGCGAGCGCAAAAACGCTCCGCATCGTGCTTCGGTCAAAGAGAAAGCGCCTGCTCCACGCGTTGCCCCACGTACAACCGACGAAGAAAGCGATGGCTTCCGTCGCGGTGGTCGCGGCAAGGCCAAGCTGAAGAAACGCAACGCCCACGGTTTCCAGAGCCCAACCGGCCCTGTCGTGCGTGAAGTGAAGATCGGCGAGACCATCACTGTGGGCGATCTGGCCCAGCAGATGTCGGTCAAGGCTGCTGAAATCATCAAGTTCATGTTCAAGCTGGGCACTCCGGCTACCATCAACCAGGTACTGGACCAGGAAACTGCTCAACTGGTTGCTGAAGAGCTGGGCCACAAAGTGACCCTGGTCAGCGACACCGCCCTGGAAGATTCCCTGGCCGAGTCCCTGAAGTTTGAAGGTGAAGCGGTTTCCCGTGCACCGGTTGTGACCGTAATGGGCCACGTTGACCACGGTAAAACCTCCCTGCTCGACTACATCCGTCGTGCCAAGGTGGCTGCTGGCGAAGCCGGTGGTATTACCCAGCACATCGGCGCTTACCACGTTGAAACCGACCGTGGCATGGTGACGTTCCTCGACACCCCTGGTCACGCCGCGTTTACCGCGATGCGTGCCCGTGGTGCCAAGGCGACCGACATCGTGATCCTGGTGGTTGCAGCGGACGACGGCGTAATGCCACAAACCATCGAAGCCGTTCAGCATGCCAAGGCAGCTGGCGTTCCGCTGGTAGTCGCCGTGAACAAAATCGACAAGCCGGGCGCCGATCTCGACCGCATCCGTAGCGAACTGTCGGTTCACGGCGTGACGTCGGAAGAGTGGGGTGGCGACACTCCATTCGTACCGGTGTCCGCAAAAATGGGTACTGGCGTTGACGAACTGCTTGAAGCCGTTCTGCTGCAAGCCGAAGTCCTGGAACTGACCGCTACCCCATCGGCTCCTGGCCGTGGTGTTGTGGTTGAATCCCGCCTCGACAAAGGCCGTGGCCCGGTTGCGACCGTGCTGGTTCAAGACGGTACCCTGCGCCAAGGCGACATGGTACTGGTCGGTTCGAACTACGGCCGTGTACGTGCCATGCTCGACGAGAACGGTAAGCCAATCAAGGAAGCCGGTCCGGCCATCCCCGTCGAGATTCTCGGCCTGGACGGTACCCCGGACGCTGGCGACGAGATGAGCGTGGTTGCCGACGAGAAGAAAGCCCGTGAAGTGGCTCTGTTCCGTCAAGGCAAGTTCCGTGAGGTCAAGTTGGCCCGTGCTCACGCCGGCAAGCTTGAAAACATCTTCGAGAACATGGGCCAGGAAGAGAAGAAGACGCTTAACATCGTCCTCAAATCTGACGTACGTGGTTCCCTCGAAGCGTTGAACGGCGCCTTGAACGGCCTGGGTAACGACGAAGTGCAAGTGCGTGTTGTCGGTGGCGGTGTCGGTGGTATCACCGAATCCGACGCCAACCTGGCACTGGCTTCCAACGCTGTACTGTTTGGCTTCAACGTGCGTGCCGATGCCGGCGCTCGCAAGATTGTCGAGCAGGAAGGCCTGGACATGCGTTACTACAACGTCATCTACGACATCATCGAAGACGTCAAGAAAGCCCTTACCGGCATGCTTGGCAGTGACGTTCGGGAGAATATCCTGGGTATCGCCGAGGTGCGTGACGTGTTCCGCTCGCCGAAATTCGGTGCGGTTGCCGGCTGCATGGTTGTCGAAGGCACTGTGTACCGTAACCGTCCTATCCGTGTACTGCGTGAAGACATCGTTATCTTCGAAGGCGAGCTGGAATCCCTGCGCCGCTTCAAGGATGACGCGTCTGAAGTACGTGCCGGCATGGAGTGCGGTATCGCGGTCAAGAGCTACAACGACGTCAAGGTTGGCGACAAGATCGAAGTCTTCGAGAAGGTTCAGGTTGCTCGCAGCCTCTGACTCGCGCACTTCCGGAGCCACGCGGCGCGCGGGCATGCAAATGCCCCGCGCAGCGTACGGACTCTAAACGCAACGCCCGGTCTGGCTTTTGTCAGGCCGGGCGTTTGCCGCTTTCAGACCCCACGGGTTTCACCGTGTGGCAGTAACAGGTAACAAGACATGGCAAAAGAATACAGCCGTACCCAGCGTATCGGCGATCAGATGCAGCGCGAGCTGGCTCAACTGATCCGTCGCGAAGTCAAAGATCCGCGCGTTGGCCTGGTCACCATCACCGCTGTGGAAGTGAGTCGCGACGTGGGTCACGCGAAGATCTTCATCACCGTGATGGGGCAGGACAACAGCGAAGAAATCGCGCAAAGCATCAAGGTGCTTAACGCTGCAGCAGGCTTCCTGCGCATGCAGTTGGCCCGTGAAATGAAGCTGCGCAGCGTTCCTCAGTTGCACTTCCACTACGACGAAAGCGTCGTACGCGGCGCGCACCTGTCGGCACTGATCGAGCGTGCCGTGGCTGAAGACAGCCAGCACCCGTCCACACCTGAAGACGCCAAGGAGTAAGCGGTGGCTCAGGTCAAACGTATCCGTCGCAATGTCAGCGGCATTATTCTGCTCGACAAGCCCATTGGCTTTACCTCCAATGCCGCGCTGCAGAAGGTCCGCTGGCTGCTCAACGCCGAAAAGGCCGGGCACACCGGGAGTCTCGATCCGCTGGCCACCGGTGTATTGCCGTTGTGCTTCGGCGAGGCCACCAAGTTTTCGCAGTACCTGCTCGATTCCGACAAGGGTTACGAAACCCTGATGCAGCTGGGCAAGACCACCACCACGGCCGATGCCGAAGGTGATGTTCTGCAGGTTCGCGATGTGACCGTTGGTCGTGCTGATATTGAGGCTGCTTTACCCGCTTTTCGCGGGGAAATCAGTCAGATACCGCCAATGTACTCGGCCCTCAAGCGTGATGGGCAGCCGCTTTACAAGTTGGCGCGTGCGGGTGAAGTAGTGGAGCGCGAACCGCGTTCTGTTACTATTGCGCGCTTGGAATTGCTCGCCTGTGAAGGCGACACCGCGCGCCTGGCGGTGGACTGCAGCAAAGGCACCTATATCCGTACCCTGGTGGAAGATATCGGTGAAAAGCTCGGTTGCGGCGCGTACGTTGCAGAGCTGCGGCGCACACAGGCCGGCCCTTTCAGCCTGGCACAGACCGTGACCCTGGAAGAGCTGGAAGCGGTGCATGCCGAAGGCGGCAATGAAGCGGTTGATCGCTTTTTGATGCCATCGGACAGTGGGCTGCTGGATTGGCCATTGCTGCACTTCTCGGAGCACAGCGCGTTCTACTGGCTCAACGGCCAGCCGGTACGCGCGCCGGATGCCCCGAAGTTCGGCATGGTGCGGGTACAGGATCATAACGGTCGCTTTATCGGTATCGGTGAAGTGAGCGAAGACGGGCGCATCGCGCCGCGTCGACTGATTCGGTCAGAATGACCGAACGAGTGTGGCTGTTAACAGGCATGGTCAACACTCATTTTTAGATACAGGGATTTGTCCCTGGCCTGTTGAAACCATCCTTTGGGTGGTTTCCTGAAAGAAGGATTGCCTCATGGCTCTCGACGTTCAAGAAAAAGCACAAATCGTAGCTGACTATCAGCAAGCTGTTGGTGACACTGGTTCGCCAGAAGTGCAAGTTGCACTGCTGACCCACAACATCAACAAGCTGCAAGGTCACTTCAAGGCCAACGGTAAAGACCACCACTCCCGTCGTGGTCTGATCCGCATGGTAAACCAGCGCCGTAAGCTGCTGGACTACCTGAAAGGCAAGGATCTGGGTCGTTATCAGGCTCTGATCGGTCGCCTGGGTCTGCGTCGCTAATAAGCGATTGCGCTAGAGGTTGGTTGTCTGCCGTGTGTCAGTGCGATTGCGCTGGCCCATGGCAGGCTCCCAGCCTCAAGTTTTATCTGGATACACGTTTTACCCTGGACGAGCGTCGGGCCGATTCCCGGCATTGCCCAAGAATTTCGCAAGAAGACAAGTTCCCCAAGAGCCACAAAGAAGGTAGGACACCGTGAACCCGGTTATCAAAAAATTTCAGTTCGGTCAGTCGACCGTTACCCTCGAGACAGGCCGTATCGCCCGTCAAGCCTCCGGCGCAGTGCTGGTTACCGTTGATGACGACGTCACCGTATTGGTGACCGTTGTGGGTGCCAAGACCGCTGACCCAAGCAAAGGCTTCTTTCCTCTTTCCGTTCACTACCAGGAAAAGACTTACGCTGCCGGTAAGATCCCTGGCGGTTTCTTCAAGCGTGAAGGCCGTCCTTCCGAGAAAGAAACCCTGACGTCCCGACTGATCGATCGCCCGATCCGTCCACTGTTCCCAGAAGGCTTCATGAACGAAGTGCAGGTTGTCTGCACCGTCGTTTCCACCAGCAAAAAGACCGATCCGGACATCGCTGCGATGATCGGTACCTCGGCTGCCCTGGCCATCTCCGGCATTCCTTTCGATGGCCCGATCGGTGCTGCCCGTGTTGCGTTCCACGAAAGCACCGGCTACCTGCTGAACCCGACTTACGAGCAACTGAAAGCATCGAGCCTGGACATGGTCGTTGCCGGTACCTCGGAAGCCGTACTGATGGTTGAATCGGAAGCCAAAGAGCTGACCGAAGACCAAATGCTGGGCGCTGTATTGTTTGCCCACGACGAGTTCCAGGCCGTTATCAAAGCGGTCACCGAGCTGGCTGCCGAAGCCGCCAAGCCAACCTGGACCTGGGCGCCACAGGCTGAAGCGACCGAGCTGCTGGCCGCGATCCGTTCCGAGTTCGGTGCTGCCATCTCCGACGCCTACACCATCACCGTCAAGGCCGACCGCTACGCTCGCCTGGGCGAGCTGAAGGATCAGGTTGTGGCCAAGCTGTCCGGCGAAGAAGGCCAGCCTTCCGCCAGCGACGTCAAGGCAGCTTTCGGCGAAATCGAATACCGCACCGTTCGCGAAAACATCGTTAACGGCAAGCCACGTATCGACGGTCGCGACACCCGCACCGTGCGTCCGCTGAACATTGAAGTCGGCGTCCTGCCGAAGACTCACGGTTCGGCTCTGTTCACCCGTGGTGAAACTCAGGCGCTGGTTGTTGCAACGCTGGGCACCGCCCGTGACGCGCAACTGCTGGACACGTTGGAAGGCGAGAAAAAAGACCCCTTCATGCTGCACTACAACTTCCCTCCTTTCTCGGTGGGCGAGTGTGGTCGCATGGGCGGTGCCGGTCGTCGCGAAATCGGTCACGGCCGTCTGGCTCGTCGTTCGGTTCAGGCCATGCTGCCGGCTGCTGACGTGTTCCCTTACACCATCCGCGTGGTATCGGAAATCACCGAATCCAACGGTTCCAGCTCCATGGCTTCCGTGTGCGGTGCTTCCCTGGCGCTGATGGACGCTGGCGTACCGATGAAGGCACCGGTTGCCGGTATCGCCATGGGCCTGGTTAAAGAAGGCGAGAAGTTCGCCGTCCTGACCGACATCCTGGGCGACGAAGACCACCTGGGCGACATGGACTTCAAAGTAGCCGGTACCGCCAAAGGTGTGACCGCGCTGCAGATGGACATCAAGATCAAGGGCATCACCGAAGAGATCATGGAAATCGCCCTGGGCCAAGCCCTGGAAGCGCGCCTGAACATCCTCGGCCAGATGAACCAGATCATTGGTCAGTCGCGTACCGAGCTGTCGGAAAATGCCCCGACCATGATCGCGATGAAGATCGACACCGACAAAATCCGTGACGTTATCGGTAAAGGCGGCGCGACCATTCGTGCAATCTGCGAAGAAACCAAGGCCTCGATCGATATCGAAGACGACGGTTCGATCAAGATCTTCGGTGAAACCAAGGAAGCTGCGGAAGCCGCGCGTCAGCGCGTGCTGGGTATCACTGCGGAAGCCGAGATCGGCAAGATCTACGTCGGTAAGGTTGAGCGCATCGTCGACTTCGGCGCATTCGTCAACATCCTGCCAGGCAAGGACGGTCTGGTTCACATCTCCATGCTGAGCGATGCTCGCGTTGAAAAAGTGACCGACATCCTCAAGGAAGGCCAGGAAGTGGAAGTGCTGGTACTGGACGTGGACAACCGCGGCCGTATCAAACTGTCCATCAAAGACGTGGCAGCAGCCAAAGCTTCGGGTGTTTAACCACCCTGGTTTTTAAGCTGAGAAAAGGACTCTACGGAGTCCTTTTTTATGCGCGATGGAAAATGCCTGAAAATCAGACGGTTAATGCGTATTCAAAAGCCGCAACTTGCATGCAGGAGCAGGGGGCTTCATGCAATATGCACGATTCCGAAATTAGCCATGTTTTATAACTCATTGTTTTTTAAGGATTTAATCGTCCGAACAGAATTGGCACAGTGTCTGCAATATCCCTGTTAACGCTGCAGCATCAAGGTTTACACGCTGCAGACTTTTGATAAAACAGGAGTTACTCGTATGAAGAAGTTCGCTCTCGCTACCGCAACAGCTACCGCTCTGACCCTGGCCATGGCTAACGCCGCCTTCGCCCAACCTACCCAGGCGCCAATGACCCTGGCTGCTGGCGAGATGACCAAGGCTAAAGAGTCCACTTCGGATACCTGGATCACCACCAAAGTCAAAGCTGACTTGCTGACTGAAAAAGGCATTCCAGGTTCGGACATCAAGGTTGAAACCAACAAAGGCGTGGTTTCCCTGTCTTCCGACGTAGCTATCTCGGACTCGCAGAAAGCGACTGCCGTAGCCATCACCAAGAAAATCAAAGGCGTAACCGCTGTTTCCGCTGACGGCCTGCTGGCTGGCGGCGCTGTCAAAGCCGATAACATCGACAAATCCAAAGATGCCACTTCGGACACCTGGATCACTACCAAAGTGAAGGCTGATCTGGTTACCGAAAAAGGTATTCCTGGTACCGACATCAAGGTTGAAACCAACAAAGGCGTGGTTTCCCTGTCCTCCGCTACCCCAGTGACCGAATCGCAGAAAGCCACTGCTGTTGCGATCACCAAGAAAATCAAAGGCGTTAAAGCTGTATCGGCCGACGGCCTGAAAGCTGAGTAACGCTCGACAGTTCGTCTGAACTTAGCGGCGGCGGCGCGTGAGTTAGATATCCACTCAATGCACCTCTGAGGTTCATGCGACCGACCACACGGAAGTGGTCATTACAGGCCCCGGCACTTTGTGTCGGGGCCTGTTCTATTTCAGGCAGCAATTAAACGTGGCGATCCAGCGTGCTGTAGTTAGAGAGCTTGCCCCAACCGGAGCCGGCTTCCCCCGCCGACCCTCACCGCACTCAAACCTGTCATAAAGAGGCTGAATGACGCCGTCCATCACTCAGCATCCAGATGCATCGGTGTCACCACCCGACCATCCTTCTCAGCCTGCCCCAGCTGCGCGTCAATGAAGTAAACCCGGTCGTCCTCCAATTGCCCCTTATCCACAAGGTAATCCTTGATGGTGCTGGCACGGTCTTGTCCCAACTGGCGCAGTAACACATCACTGCCACTCCAGAACTTGATCACGCCGTCCTTGAGTTTGGCCGAGCGTTCGTCTCGGCTCAGGTCTTTCCACTCCGCAGGCGGCTGCTGTTTCAAGCGGGTGCGGTAGATGCCTTCGAGCAACGGGGCTTTTTCGTTTTCCGGGACCTGCAGTAACGACGCCTGGGCCGGAACCTTGTCGCCCCGACGTTGCAGCATCTTGTAGTAGTTGTATTGGTATTCGCGCTCCAGGCGCTGTTCAGCCAGGAATGGCCCGTCGCTGCTGGCTGCGGCGGTGCCTTCGATTTCCAGGCGCAGGGCAGGGCGTTCTTTAAGCGCTGTGGCCAGTTTATTCAGCGCGCCCTCGGCGTCTTTGCTCAATTCACTGGAGCCGGGCGCGAACGATACGTTGCCCAAATCTTCTGAACCGCCGCCGGTGACCAGCCCACCAATGAATTTGAAAGGCGCCGTGGCGGCGCGAACCACCAGGTTACGCAAAGTCTGCCAAACGATCGGCATGACACTGAATTGGGGGTTATTGAGGTCGCCACTGACGGGCAGCTCGATGGAGATCTTGCCATCACTGTCCTTGAGCAGCGCGACCGCGAGACGGATCGGCAGATCCACGGCATCGGCGCTGTCGACTTTTTCGCCCAGTTGCAGCTGCTCTACCACGACTTTGTTTTCGGCCTTCAATTGTCCCTTGATGATTACGTAATGCAGGTCGAGGTTCAGGCGGCCCTTACGAATGCGGAAGCCCGCGAATTTGCCCGAATAAGGCGTGAGGGTAGTCAGCTCTACCCGTTTAAAGCTGGTGGCGATGTCCAGCGCCGCCATCGGGTCGAACGGGTTGACACTGCCTTTGATGGTTACTGGCGCATAGCGGTCCACCTTACCCTTGATATCGACGCTGGCAGGCTTGGCCTGGCGACTGTCGATGGTACCGATCTGGCCGTTGAGCTGTTGAATCGCCGTGGCGAAGTTGGGCGTGAGACTGAAGTCGGCGAAATTGGCCGAACCATCGTTGATCGCAATCTGCCCAATGCGAATGCCCAGCGGTTTGTCTTTACTCGCGGCCGGTTTGGCCGCCGACTTGGCGCCAGTGTCCGCCGGCTGCGGGATCAGCAGGTCATCGACATTGGTGGTGCGGTCATCGTTGATCATGAAACGGGCATACGGTTGCAGCAGGTTGACCTTGTCGATCGACAGGCTTTCGCCATGTTGGTAATTCACGCCTTCGAGCACCAGACGCTGCCATTTGAGAAAGTCGCGGGTCTTGAGGGTGTCGAGGGTATGCAGTTGATCGACCTGCGCTCGGCCGGTCACCTGCAGCGCCAGCGGATCGGTGCTTTTCAGATTGACGGCGAGATTACTGCCCAGCATGCCGCTGCGCAGTTCCAGACGAATGAAGGGGCTGATATAGGACTGGGCGACGCGCAGGTCGATGTCCTGGGTATTCACGTTGAGCCTGGCGCTGACCGGGTTGAGGTTAACCTCGCCACTCGCCTGGAGCTTGCCTTGTTTACCCACGCCGCTATCGATCTTCAGGTTGAAGGGGCTGCCGTTGAGGCTGTCGAAGTTCTGCATGTCGACGTTCAGCGGGCCCAGCTCCAGTGCGACCGCAGGCTTGGCCTGACGATCGGCCAGATGCACTTGGTAGTTGCGCAGTTGCACATCCTTGAGCAGCACTTGCCAGGGTTTGCTTGGCGCGGCGGGCTCAGCCTTGGGCGAGTCAGCGGTGGCAGGGGCGCTGGCCGGCTCCGCCGCCTTGGCCGGTTTGCTCGGTTGGCCGGCGAACAGTTTCTGCCAGTCGAGTTGCCCGTCGGCCTCACGCGCGGCCCAGGTTTCGAGTTTATTGCTGCGAATCTTGCCGACGACCACTTGTTGTTTGGCCAGGTCCACCGTGGTGTCGCTGACGTCCAGGCGCTCCAGGCGTACCAGTGGCCGCCCGTCCGGCGCCTTGATGGCAAACGGCGCGATACTGGCGGCGGTGTTGGTCAGGTTCAGTTCGGTTTCTTTGGCAAGACTGAATTTATAGTCGGTGCTCAGGTTGAGCACGCCATCCTCAAGCACCAGTGGCAAGGCGTCACGCACATAGGGCCACCAGGCTTTCATCTTGCCGTCGGTGACTTTCAGGGTGCCCTGAGACGTAATCGGCACCAGGCTGAAATTACCTTTCCAGTCGATATGCCCACCCTCGGGGCCGGCGGCGACCAGGGTCATGTCGGCGTTGTCTTCGGGCAGGGTACTGAGGTTCTTCAGTTCGAAGTCGAGCTTGTCGTAGAGGAATTCGATGGGCTCGCTGGGGCGCAAGTCCTCAAAGTGCACATAGCCACCGGCCAGCTTGATGCTGTCGATACGCAGCGGAAAGGGCTTGGCGTCAGGATCAGTCGGCGTTGGCTCACTGGGTGGCAGTTTGAACAACTGCGCCAGGTTCAGTTGGCCGGATTTGTCGAACAGCAATTCGGTTTTAGGCTTGTCCAGTTGCACATCGGCCAGGTGCAGGGCGCGGGACCATAAGCTGTCGAGTTGAAGATTGGCGTACAGGCGCTCGAAACCCACATGCTCCTTGCCCGGTTCTCCGATTTTCAGGCCCCAGACCGTCAGCTCAAGGCTGAACGGGTTGAGTTCGATCCGCTCGATGCGTGCCGGCACCGTGGCGTACTCGGCCAATTGTTGGTTGGCAATGCGAAGGCCAATGCCGGGGAGGATCAAAAAGCCCAGTAAGCTGTACAAGGCCAGGGCAGTCAACAAGGCGCCGGCGGCGCGGATCAATCCTTTGGGCATGGGTGACGCCATCTATGTCGAACAAGGAGTGCCTTGGAGTATGGCACGGGTTTTCGGTTCCGAAGAACCGGGCGTTTGAGACAAGTCTTACAGCTGCAAGATCAGCGTTTTCAGGGGTGGCTGGTGATCCTGGGAAGGGAAATCCGCGCCCGGAGCCATCACTTTCCAATCACGTACCGGGCGTCCGGCTTTTTCCGCGCAGCGCAGCACCTGTTCACGCCAGTCGTCCATGCTGACCTTTGCCAGGTTATTGCAGCAGATCAGCACGCCGTTGTCGGCCGTCGCAAGCAGAGCGGGCTTGAGTAGGCTCTGATAGTCGCGAAGCAGGTCGACGGTGCCGAAGGCGCTCTTGGCCCACGCGGGTGGGTCGAGCACGACCAGGTCGTACTGGCGCTGTTCCAGGCGTGGATAGCTCGGCAGTTTATGCCCGCGCCGCTGGGTGATCGGCAGGCCGGCCAATTGGCGGATCGCCGGGAAGTAATCCGACTGCACGAAATGCATGGGCGGTAGTTGAGGGTTGAGCTGGCCGTTTTCGCGTCCGACCGCCAGGTTGCCCTCGGCGAAGTCTAGGTTGCACACTTCGCTCGCGCCACCGGCGGCGGCGCTCAGGCCCACGCCGCAGGTATAGGCGAACAGGTTCAGCACGCGCTTGCCGGCAGCCTGTTCCTTGACCCAGCCGCGAGTGTTGCGCAGATCGAGAAACAGCAGTGGGTCCTGGCCGGCATGCCGACCACGCACGCGGTACTTGAGACCCCATTCATGGCCCACCAGATCTTCCAGCGCGGCGGGTTCGGCGCGGTATACCGTGTCTTCGCGATCGATCCGCGAGTTGCCGCGAGAGCGGTCGTTGTACACCAGCAGCAATTCCAGGCCCATGTGCTGATTGATCTGTCGATGCAGGTCCAGCAGGTCGGTGGTTGGCAGCGATTGATGAAAACTCTGCACCAGCAATTGCGGGCCGTAGCGATCGATGGTCAAGCCGCCCACGCCTTCCTGGCTACCGTGAAACAGTCGATAGCAGTCGGTGCCTTGAGCATGCAGTTCGTTGATCAGCGCCTGGCGGTGATCGAGGGCGGCGCGCAGCGCCTGATTCAATGAAGACATGGAGCGCGCCTTGCGTAGGGGATGTGGGCAGAAGGGCGCGCAGTTTAGCAGCTATGGCAGGCCGGCTACAGCAACCCCATCCGGCGATGGGCACGTTGCACCGAGCCGTTGCGCATCGCCCAGCGCAGCAACGGTGCACTGCGCTTGACCCCGGCGCGGATCATCCGCCGTTGCAGCGGGCTCTGATACTGGTCGAGCAAGGCGCTGGCCCAGTCCGGCAGCAGGTCGATGCCGGCCTGCATCATCAAGGCGCCCAGCGGTCTGGCCAGTGGGCTTGGCGCAGGCGCATTGAGCAGAAGGTGCAGCACCTCCCGGCTGCGCTCGTCGCACAGCAGCTGTGGGCGGATTCGCTGCAGATACTCGGACATTTGCTGCCTGGAACGCGGTACGTCCTGCGCGCCCAGGCGTTCGGCAACCAGTGCGATTTCGCTGTAGTAACGGTCCTGATCGGCGCCCGAAAGATGCGGGTTGCGGTAGCGCAGATGGGCGGCGAGAAAGTTGCTCACTTCCGCCACATGCACCCAGGTCAGCAGTGCCGGATCGCTCGCCGCGTAAGGGCGCCCGTCCGGCGCATGGCCGACCACTTGCAGGTGGATGGTGCGCACTTTTTCGATCAGCCACTCGGCATCCTTGCGTGAGCCGAAGGTAGTGCCGGAAATGAACTGCGAAGTACGGCGCAGACGTCCGAGCATGTCCTGACGGAAGTTCGAATGGTCCCACACCCCGGCGAGAGCCAGTGGGTGCAAGGCTTGCAGCATCAACGCGCTGATCCCGCCGATCAGCATGCTGCTGAAGTCGCCATGCACTTGCCAGCTGACGGAGTCTGGCCCGAACAGGCCCGGATCGCCCTTGGGGTTTTCCAGGTCCAATTGGCCTAGAGACAGGCCCGTCAGACTCATCAACTGGGTTTCGATACGGCTGCGGATAAATTCCATGACGACTTGAGGCTTCCTATCGGTTCAGGCGTTTGTCGATCAGGCCATCCACTACGCTCGGATCGGCCAGGGTTGAGGTGTCGCCGAGGCTGTCCAGTTCGTTACAGGCGATTTTGCGCAGAATTCTGCGCATGATCTTGCCGGACCGGGTTTTCGGCAGGGCCGGTGCCCATTGAATCAGCTCCGGTTTGGCGAAACTGCCGATTTCCCGGCTGACCAATTCCAACAGGTGTTGTTTCAGCGCCTCGCTGGGCTCCACACCGTTCATGGGCGTGACAAACGCATAGATACCCTGGCCCTTCACATCATGGGGGTAGCCCACCACGGCGGCTTCGGCCACTTGATCGTGCAGGACCAGTGCGCTTTCCACCTCGGCAGTGCCGATACGGTGCCCGGAGACGTTGATCACATCATCGATGCGCCCGGTGATCCAGTAATCGCCGTCCTCATCGCGTCGTGCCCCGTCACCGGTGAAGTAGTAGCCGGGATAGGGTTTGAAATAGGTGTCGACCATGCGCTGCGGATCGCCGTATACGCTGCGGATCTGCCCCGGCCAGCTGGCTTTGATTGCCAGCACACCGCTGCCTGGGCCGGTAATGACGTTGCCTTGTTCGTCCAGCAGCACCGGCTGCACGCCAAACATCGGCTGGGTAGCGCAGCCGGGTTTGATGCGCTGGGCGCTGACCAACGGGCTGAGCATGATGCCGCCGGTTTCGGTCTGCCACCAGGTATCGACAATCGGGCAGCGTTGTTCGCCCACGGCGTTGAAGTACCAGTCCCAGGCTTCCGGGTTGATCGGCTCGCCTACGCTGCCCAGCAGCCGCAGGCTGGCGCGCGAGGTGCTTTCCAAGGGGCCGTGGCCTTCACGCATCAAGGCGCGCAACGCGGTGGGCGCGGTGTAGAAGATATTGACCTGATGCTTATCGATCACTTGCCAGAAGCGTGAGCTGTCGGGGTAACTGGGCACGCCTTCGAACATCAGCGAGGTGGCACCGTTGGCCAGCGGCCCATACACGATGTAACTGTGGCCGGTGACCCAGCCGACATCGGCGGTGCACCAGAAGACTTCGCCGTCGCGGTAGTCGAGCACGTACTTGAAGGTCATTGCCGCCTGCAGCAGGTAGCCACCAGTGGTGTGCAGCACGCCTTTGGGTTTGCCGGTGCTGCCGGAGGTATACAGGATGAACAGCGGGTCTTCGGCATCCATCGGCTCGGGTGGGCAATCATCGTTGGCGGCGGCCAGGGTTTGTTGATATTTCAGGTCGCGACCATCGCTCCAGTTCACGGCCGCCCCGGTGCGTTCCACCACCAGCACGGTGCTGACATCCGGGCAACTGGCCAGGGCTTTGTCGACATTGTTTTTCAGTGCCACTGGCTTGCCGCCGCGCACGCCCTCGTCGGCGGTGATCACGGTGCGGCAATCGGCATCCAGGATGCGGTCACGCAGGGCGTCCGGCGAGAATCCACCGAACACGACCGAGTGCACCGCACCGATGCGCGTGCAGGCGAGCATGGCGTAGGCGGCCTCGGGAATCATGGGCATGTAGATGCACACCCGGTCACCTTTTTTCACGCCACGGCTTTTCAGTACGTTGGCCAGGCGGCAAACGTTCTGGTGCAGTTGGCGGTAGGTGATTGTGCTGGAGTTTGTCGGATCGTCGCCCTCCCAGATGAAGGCCGGCTGATCGGCGCGTTTTGCCAGATGGCGATCGATGCAGTTATAGCTAACGTTCAACTGGCCGCCGGCAAACCATTGGGCGGCGCCGGTGGTGATGTCTGACTGTTGGACGGTATGCCATGGGGTTATCCAGTCGAGAAAAGCGCTGGCCTGTTCGGCCCAAAAGCTATCGGGTTGCTCGATGGATTGGCGGTACAGGCGCTGATAGTCCTTTTGACTGAGTTGCGCAGCCCGGCGGACGTCATCGGCGGCGGGAAACGTGCTGATATCGAACATGAGCGGTCCTTATTCTTGTTGTCGGGACAAGGCATAAAGATGCACCCAGTGCGGGGAGGGGGCAAGGCCAACGTCCAAACGACGTTGGCCCGGCAGGCACTGCTATCAGCCGCGGTGACGGCCGCGGAAGTAGTTGATCAAGCCCTGCGTCGAAGCATCCTCGGCCGAGGTTTCTTCGGCGCCGGTCAGGCGGTTGTACACGCCTTTGCCCAGTTCTTTGCCCAGTTCCACACCCCATTGGTCGAAGGCGTTGATCCCCCAGATCACACTTTGTACGAACACCTTGTGTTCATACATGGCGACCAGAGCACCCAGGCGCCGCGGGCTGATACGCTCGACCACCAGGGTGTTGCTCGGACGGTTGCCGGGGATCACTTTGTGCGGCGCCAGCTTCTGCACGTCGTCTTCGGCGATGCCTTTGTCCCGCAACTCGGCTTCGGCTTCACTGCGGGTTTTACCCAACATCAGCGCCTGGCTCTGGGACAGGCAGTTGGCGTACAGCCACTGATGGTGGTCGGATACAGGATTGAAGCTGACGATCGGCACGATAAAGTCGGCCGGGATCAGTTGGGTCCCTTGATGCAGCAACTGGTGGTACGCATGCTGACCGTTGCAGCCCACGCCGCCCCAGATGACCGGGCCGGTGTCGGTAGCCACTGGCGTACCGTCCTGGCGCACGCTCTTGCCGTTGGATTCCATGTCCAACTGCTGCAAGTGCTTGGTGATGTTACGCAGGTAGTGGTCGTACGGCAGGATCGCATGGCTCTGCGCGCCCCAGAAGTTGCCATACCACACGCCCAGCAGGCCCAGCAGCACCGGCATGTTGGCCTCGAACGGCGCATTCTGGAAGTGCTGGTCCATGGTGTAGGCACCGGACAGTAGTTCCTTGAAGTTGGACATGCCGATGGCCAGGGCGATTGGCAAGCCAATGGCCGACCACAGCGAGTAACGACCGCCGACCCAGTCCCACATCGGGAAGATGTTTTCTTCGCGGATGCCGAAGGCCACGGCCGCCGCGTTGTTGCTCGATACGGCAATGAAGTGGCGGTACAGCTCAGCTTCCGAACCACCCTGGGCCAGGTACCAGGCGCGGGCGGCCTGGGCGTTTTTCAAGGTTTCCAGGGTGTTGAAGGATTTCGACGAGACGATAAACAGCGTGGTCTCGGCGCGCAGCTTCATGGTCAGTTCGTGGAACTCACTGCCGTCGATGTTTGCCAGGTAGTGGCAACGTACGCCTTTGTGGGCGTAGGACAGCAGGGCTTCGGAGACCAGCTCCGGGCCTAGGAACGAGCCACCGATGCCGATGTTCACCACGTCGGTGATCGGCTTTTCGGTGTAGCCACGCCACAGGCCGTCGTGGATGCGGCCGACCAGGTCGGTGATCTGGTTCAGCACCTTGTGCACGTCCGGCATGATGTTCACGCCATTGACCGACAACTTGTCGCCTACCGGGCGGCGCAGCGCGGTGTGCAGGGCAGGGCGGCCTTCGGAGGAGTTGACCGGTTCGCCGGCGTACAGCGCGTCGATGGCGTCCTTGAGGTTGACTTCCTTGGCCAGGGCTACCAGCAGGTCGCGGGTTTCGCTGGTGATCAGGTTTTTCGAGTAATCGAGGAAAAGCCCGCAGCTGCTCAAGGTGAATTGGGAAAAACGCTGGGGATCGGCATTGAATGCTTCGCGCATGCTGAAATCCTGCATGGCTTGGCGGTGTTGAGTGAGCGCTTGCCAGGCGGGCAGAGCGGTAACGTCATGAGGGGTGCGGTAGTACGCCATCGCTGCGGGTTTCCTTTTATTACGGGGACTGCCTTTAGGACACTTCAAAGCCCGGAACGTCCAGTCTTTTATCAAGGGCTGGGTGCCAGACAGCGCTAACCATAGCGCAGGGCGATTACATTAAACCTCGCGTGTGCATATGTCTTGGCTTTGTCTGCGCTGTAGCCGGTACTTTTTTATACCGGCACAGCGGATGGGGCAATGGCGGGGCGTCGGGAGGGGTCAGTCGAGGGTCAGGTGCAGGTTATCGATCAGGCGCGTCGTGCCCAGGTAGGCCGCGACCAGAATTACCACGTCACGGTCTTCGGCCGTGGCCGGGCGCAGGTGTACGCCCTGGCGCACTTCCAGGTAATCCAGGCGCAGGCCGGCAGCTTCGATGTGCTGGATCTGCTCGGCGCGCAGCCTGGCGAAATCGCGGTCTCCGGTTTTGATCGCCGCGGCCATCTGGCTGAGGCTGCGGTACAGCACTGGTGCGATGGCACGTTGTTCGTCACTCAGGTAGCCGTTGCGCGACGACAGCGCCAAACCATCGTCGGCGCGGACCGTCGGTTCACCGATGATCTGGATCGGCATATTCAGGTCGCGCACCATCGCGCGGATCACGGCCAATTGCTGGTAGTCCTTCTGACCGAACACGGCCATGTCCGGCTGGACCATGTTGAACAGCTTGCTGACCACCGTGGCTACGCCCTCGAAGTGCCCGGGGCGACTGGCGCCGCACAGGCCTTCGGACACTTGCGGGACGCTGACGCGGGTCTGGCCGGCCATGCCGTCGGGGTACATCTCTTCAACAGTGGGGGCGAACAGCAGGTTGCAACCGGCCTGCAGGAGTTTTTCCTGGTCGGCGGCCAGGGTGCGCGGGTATGTGTCCAGGTCTTCGCCGGCACCGAATTGCAGTGGGTTGACGAAGATACTGGCGACGACGAAGTCGGCCTGCTGCGCAGCCTTGGTCACTAACGTGGCGTGGCCGCTGTGCAGGTTACCCATGGTGGGCACAAAGCCGATGCGCTTGCCGGCCTTGCGCGCATGGGCCACGGCGGCGCGCAGTTCTCTTACGGTTTTTACGGTGTTCATGCAGAAAATCCGTGTTCGGCGCCCGGGAACGTCACGCCTTTGACTTCGGCGACGTAGGCGCTCAAGGCGGCGTGAATGCTGTCCTGGCCGACCATGAAGTTCTTCACGAACTTGGGTACGCGGCCGCTGATCGACAGCCCGAGCATGTCGTGCAATACCAGCACCTGGCCATCGGTGGCGGAGCCTGCGCCGATTCCAATCACAGGCACTTTGACCGCTTGGGTGATTTCCGCCGCCAGTTCGCTCGGCACGCATTCGAGCAGAATCATCGCGGCGCCGGCTTGCTCCAGCGCGATGGCATCGGCGCGCATCTGCCGCGCCTGGGCTTCCTGGCGGCCTTGCACTTTGTAACCGCCGAGCAGGTTGACCGACTGCGGGGTGAGGCCCATGTGCGCACACACTGGCACGCCGCGCTCAGCCAGCAGGCGGATCGAGTCGGCAAGCCACACGGCGCCTTCGACCTTGACCATGTGCGCACCGGCCTGCATCAGCTTGCCGGCATTCGCGAACGTTTGCTCCAGGGTGGCGTAACTCATGAACGGCAGGTCGGCGATGATGAACGCGCCGTCGTTCCCGCGCTTGACGCTGGCGGTGTGGTACGCCAGTTCATCCGTGGTGACTGGCAGTGTGCTGTCATTCCCTTGAAGAACCATGCCCAGGGAATCACCTACCAGCAACACCTCGACGCCGGCCTGGCAACTGGCGTGGGCGAAGGTGGCGTCGTAGCAGGTGAGCATGGTGATTTTTTCACCTTTGAGCTTGAGGCTCTGCAAGGTGGTCAGGGTAATGTCTGGCATGAAAAGGGTCCTCGTTCAGGCGCTTGGAAACAGCGAGTAACGCGCGTGAGTCTTCGTTTATACAGGCGCACCGTCTTGATAGCAGTGCTTATAAGGCCTGGATTGCGCCCTTTAGCGCCGGGTTGGCGGCAGCAGGACGCCTATAGTCGTGAGGAGGACACGGGAAGTCAATTGGATGTGTTACCGCATTGTTACGATGGCGGTGTTACCGCTGTTACTGACGCGATTCAGCAACGGGGAGCCGTTCCAGGCCGACAAACGGGCAGGCTTCCAGCAAGGCGCTGAGGCGTCTGCCATCCGGCAATTGCAGCTCGGCAGGCGCCAGTTCCGCCAATGGATACAACACGAACGGACGCAGGTGCAGCTGGTAATGGGGCACCTTCAGGCGCGGCTCGTCGATCAGGCGATCGCCAAATAACAGGATGTCCAGGTCGAGCGTGCGAGGGCCCCAGCGCTCGAGGCGTTCGCGACCCTGGTCATTCTCGATGGCTTGCAGTGCATCGAGCAGGTCCAGTGGCGCCAGATCGCTGTCCAAGGCCGCGACCGCGTTGGTATAGCGCGGTTGGCCGGGCAACAGGGAATCGCTTTGATAGAAAGCGGAAACGCCGGCGAGGGCAGTGCCGGGCAGGCCGGCCAGTGCTTGGACTGCCCTGTGCAGCTGCTGGTCCGGGGCAGCCAGGTTGCTGCCCATGCCGATGTAGATACGTTCCACGCTTATTCGCCTGCGGCGCCCGAAGCATCGGCGGCGCTGCGTTTGCGCTTGGCGCCGCTGCGACGCCGTTTTTTCGGTCCTTCGCCGGCGGCATCACCTTTGCTGCCCAGCTCACGGATCATCTCGCGTCGCCCGCTGTCGTTGGCGTCCTGATAGTCGGTCCACCATTCGCCCAGGCCGTCGGTCTGCTCCCCGGCACTTTCGCGCAGCAGGAGAAAGTCGTAGCCGGCGCGGAAGCGTGGGTTTTCCAGCAATAGATCGGCGCGTTTGCCGCTGCGACGCGGCAGGCGCTCCTGCATGTCCCAGATCTCGCGGATGGGCAGGGTAAAACGTTTAGGGATGGCGATGCGCTGGCACTGCTCGGTGATCAATTCGTGAGCGGCTTCCTGCATCGCCGGAATCGGCGGCATGCCGCGTTCCTGCAGGCGCAGCACGCGTTTTGGCAGGGCGGGCCACAACAGCGCGGCAAACAGGAAGGCCGGGGTCACCGGTTTGTTTTGTTTGATGCGCAGGTCCGTGTTGATCAGCGCTTCACTGATCAGCGTGTGGGTGTAAGTCGGGTTGTATTCCAACGCTTCGGCACTGGCCGGGAACAGCGGATCGAACAGCTGCAGGTCGACAAGCATTTCGAACGTGTCGGCGGCGTAGCCTGAGAGGAACAGCTTGAGGACTTCCTCGAACAGGCGTGCCGAGGGGATTTCCCGCAGCATCGGCGCCAGGTCGCGGATCGGCGCGGCGGTGTGTTTTTCGATACCGAAGTTCAGCTTGGCGGCGAAGCGCACGGCGCGCAGCATGCGTACCGGGTCTTCCTGGTAGCGCTGGGTCGGGTCGCCGATCAGGCGGATCAGGTTGTTGCGAATGTCGTGCACGCCGTTGGCGTAGTCGAGGATGCGCTCACTGACCGGGTCGTAATACAACGCGTTGATGGTGAAGTCGCGGCGCTGCGCGTCCTCTTCCAAAGTGCCATATACGTTGTCACGCAGGATGCGTCCGCTTTCGTTGCGGGAAGACTGGTTGGTGTCTTCCTCTTCATCGTTTTGCGGGTGGCCTGCGCGGAACGTGGCGACTTCGATGATTTCTCGGCCAAAGTGGATATGCACCAGCTTGAACCGGCGACCGATGATCCGCGCATTGCGAAACTCGGCACGCACTTGTTCGGGCGTGGCGCTGGTGGCCACGTCGAAATCTTTAGGCGTGATATTGAGCAGCATGTCGCGTACGCAACCGCCTACCAGGTAAGCCTGGTAGCCGGCGTTCTGCAAACGTTCGACGATATTCACCGCATAACGACTGAATTGAGCGCGCTGCAACGAATGCTGGCTGCTGTTGAGCACTTCAGGCGTGCTGCGTTTGTGTTGCGTACGACGCAAGGGAGAACGGAATGACTGGAACAACTTCTTCAGCATGGGATGCACTGTTTGAAGGAATGTTCGGCCATAACGAAGAATGACCGCATGATGGGCCGGGATTCTAGCATTTAGTCAGGGGATGGTGTAGGAACAAGCTACAGGCATTGCGCCATAGGCTCTGGAACGTCAAATCGCGGAAACTACAAGGGGAGCCGAAGCTCCCCCAGAAGTAGTTGCGTGCTCTATTTTTATTATTGGTCGGGCTTCTTGTTTTTGTTGATCGCCCTCGCCATGAAGCTTCACCTTCATGACACTCCCAATCGGGAGTCAAGAGCAAACGGATTGCTTTGGTCGCTGTGTTGCTGATCTACGATCCAACCAGTTCAGGCTCTGCCTTAGGGCAGTTTTTGTTGTTCTCGGCCTGGTTGCGGGGCAAGCCCCAAATGCAACGCCTCTCCAAAAGAATCAGTTAGCTGCGCCTCCGCCGTGTTGTTTTTGTTATGCGTGAGTCGATTCGTCTTATTTTTATTGTCTTGTACAAAGCTTGTTATTGTTTTTGTACTAAGCATATAGCAGGGTGCGTGCCAACTTTTTCAAAGCCCAGTAAAACCGGGGGTTTGAGGTGGTTTCGGCTTTTTGACGGACGAAAAAAAGCCGGGGCTTCGTTACCGTAAGCCCCGGCTTTTGTTACGCGAATTGTCTGCGGTAACAGTTTTTTCACATTCTTGGGTGTTACCTGCGTACGCGCCTCAGCTTTCGCTGGCCACGCCGGTCTTGCGCCGCGGAATGCCCAGGCGCTGACGTCGTTCCCACAGGCACTTGCGGCTTACGCCTAATTTGCGCGCCAGCTCGGTCTCGGTCATATGGTCCTGATGCTCCAGGACGAAATGCTGGAAGTAATCTTCCAGCGACAGATCTTCCGTCGGCTCATGGCTGGTGTTACTGGCCGCGCCCTGCTGTGGGGCAAGGCCGATGAACTCATCGTCTTCCAGATCACTGAGTTCAATATCGATGCCCAGCAGCTCGGCGGAGATTTCCGGGCTTTCCGACAGGATCACCGCGCGCTCCACGGCGTTTTCCAGCTCGCGCACATTACCCGGCCATGAGTAATGCCGAATAGCCTGTTCGGCATCCGGAGCAAATTTCAGGTCGGTTCGGTTGATGCGCGCACTCTGGCGTTGCAGGAAGGCACTGGCGATTTCGTTGACGTCGGCGCCGCGCTCACGCAGCGCCGGCAGTTTGAGGGCGATCACGTGCAGGCGGTAGTACAAGTCTTCACGGAACTGGCCAATCTTGGCCAGGCTCTTGAGGTCGCGGTGGGTCGCGGCGATCAGACGCACATCGACCTTCTGCGATTGCACCGAACCGACCCGGCGAATTTCGCCTTCCTGCAGCACACGCAGCAAACGCGCCTGGGCTTCCAAAGGCAGTTCGCCGATTTCGTCGAGGAACAACGTGCCGCCGTCCGCCGCTTCCACCAGGCCGGCGCGTCCAGCGCTCGCGCCGGTGAAGGCGCCTTTTTCGTGGCCGAACAGCTCGGATTCGATCAGCGATTCCGGGATCGCCGCGCAGTTCACCGAAATCATCGGTGCCTTGGCGCGCTTGGACAAGTTGTGCAGGGCTCGGGCTACCAGTTCCTTACCGGTCCCGGACTCACCCTGGATCAGTACATTGGAGTCAGTAGGCGCGACTTTGCGGATCTTGCTGTACAGGTCCTGCATCGGCGGGCATGAGCCGATAATGCCGATCTCGCCATTGCTGTTGTCCACACCGGGCTTTTCGGCACCGTTGGTGGCTTTGCCGGCGGGGCGTTGTTCGGCCTGCACGCTGCCGGCCGACTGCCGGTCGCGCAGGATGCGGGCCACTGCCTGAAGCATTTCGTCATGGTCGAAAGGCTTGGCGATGTAGTCCACCGCGCCCATCTTCATGGAGTCCACCGCCGAGCGCAGGCTGGCGTAGCTGGTCATGATCAGCACCGGCGTGCCCTGGCCGAGTTTTATCAACTCGGTCCCAGGCGCGCCCGGCAGGCGCAGGTCGCTGACGATCAGGTCGAACGTAGGAATGCTGAAGCGCTCCTGAGCTTCCTGTACCGAGCCGGCTTCGCTGACCTGGTACTGATTACGTTCAAGCAGGCGACGCAGGGCAGAGCGGATAATGGTTTCGTCTTCGACGATCAAAATGTGCGGCATTGATTCAATTCTCTCGACGGTCTCAGTTCACAGCGGACGTCGCTTCGACATGACGCGGCAAAGTCACCCGAATACGGGTGCCGCGTTGGCTTTCGGTGTCAGCCGGGCTGTCGATGGTGATTTGTCCATAATGCTCTTCAACGATGGAATAGACCAGTGCAAGGCCCAGACCGGTGCCTTCACCCGGATCCTTGGTGGTGAAAAAGGGTTCGAACAGTCGGTCCATGATGTTCTGTGGAATGCCGCTGCCTTCGTCTTCCACGATCAGGTCGATCGTGTGCTCGAAAGCCTCGCTCTTGACGCGTACCGCACTGTGGGGCGGTGAGGCGTCACGGGCGTTGGACAACAGGTTGATCAGTACCTGGGCCAGGCGTTGTGAGTCGCCGTCGACCCAATGATCCGGGTCGCACAGGTTGAAGAATTGGACTTCGAAATTGCGCCGGTTCAAGGCCAGCAGCCCGATGGCATCCTGTGCCACCGCGGCCAGGCACACCGCTTCGTCCTGATTCTGATGAGCGCCGGAGTGAGCAAAACTCATCAGCGACTGCACAATGCGTGAAACGCGCTTGGTCTGCTCAAGGATCTGCCCGCTGATCTCGGTGATTTCGCCGTCTTCCTCGCGTTCTTCGCGCAGGTTCTGCGCCAGGCAGGCAATGCCGGTGATCGGGTTGCCGATCTCGTGCGCGACGCCCGCTGCCAGGCGACCAATACTGGCCAGGCGCTCGGAGTGCACCAGTTTGTCTTCGAGCATCTGGGTTTCGGTCAAGTCTTCTACCAGCAATACCAGGCCGCTGTTGCCGGGGGCCAGGGGCTCATCGATGGCGGCTTTGTGCAGGTTGAGCCAGCGGGTCTGGCCGTCGAGGGCCAGGTGCTGTTTATGCAAATGCTCATCCGGCAGGTTGATAAAGCCCTGCAGCAGTTCTTTCCAGGGTTCGGCCAACGTATTCAGGCGCGAGCCCACCACGCGCTGCGCGGCGATGCCGGTCAGTTCTTCCATGGCTTTGTTCCACATCAGGATCTCCTGATCCTTGGCCAGGGAGCAGACGCCCATGGGCAATTCCTGCAGGGTCTGACGGTGGTAACGGCGCAGTGCATCGAGTTCGGCGGCCAGGCCGGTGAGGCGTGAGTGGTAATCCTCCAGGCGGCTCTCGATGAAATGGATGTCTTCGGTGACGTAGTTTTCGCCCCCGGCCTTGTAGGGCAGAAACGTTTCCACCATGTCCTGGGACACACTGGGGCCCATCAGGCCGGACAGGTTGGCCTCGATGCGGTCACGCAGGCGGCGCAGTGCGTAGGGCCGGCGCTCGTCGAAGGGCAGGTACAGATCGCGCAACGCTTGTTCGACTTCTTTTTGCGCGGCTTTGGCACCCAGGGGTTTGGCCAGTTGCGTAGCGAATTCCTGGGGCGAGGCAGCGTGCAATTCGCGGCGTTGCGGGCGGCGCACGTTGTCCACCGCACAGGCTTCGGCGGCGCTGGTTTCCTCGGGGCTGGCGTTAGTGAACAGCGAGATCAGCGTAAACATCAAGACGTTGGCGGCGAGCGAGGCAATTGCGGCCATGTGCCAGCTGGTGTCGTCGAGTACATAGATCATGTTCAGCAAGGGAATGTAGAAGCCCTGCAGGTTGCCGACCAACGGCAACAGCATGGTCACGACCCACACCAGGATCCCCGCGAGCAGCCCGGCGATGAAGCCGCGTCGGTTGGCCGTCGGCCAGTACAGCACTGACAACACTCCCGGCAGGAATTGCAAGGTGGCGACAAATGCCACGATGCCCAGGTTGGCCAGGTCTTGCCCGGCGCCGAGCATCAAATAGAAACCGTAGCCGGCCATGATGATGGCGACGATCAGTGCGCGACGCGTCCATTTCAGCCAGCGGTAGATATTGCCTTCCGCCGGCGGCTGGTACAGCGGCAGCACCAGGTGGTTGAGGGCCATGCCCGACAGCGCCAGGGTGGTGACGATGATCAAACCACTGGCCGCCGACAGACCGCCGACATAGGCCAGCAACGCCAGGGCCGGGCTGTTGGCGGCGATGCCGATGCCGAGGGTGAAGTATTCCGGGTCGGTGGTGGCGCCCAGTTTCAGACCGGCCCACAGGATCAGCGGCACCGCCAGGCTCATCAGCAGCAGGAACAGCGGCAGGCCCCAGCTGGCACTGACCAGTGCGCGGGGGTTGAGGTTCTCGGTAAAGGTCATGTGGTACATGTGCGGCATCACAATCGCCGACGCGAAGAACACCAGCAGCAACGTACGCCACGGACCTTCCTGCAAGGGCGTGTGCAGGGCGGCGAGGGCGGTCTGGTTCTGCAGCAGCCACAGCTCCAATTGCTGCGGGCCATCGAACACGCCGTACAGCGCATACAGGCCGACACCGCCGATAGCGATCAGCTTGATCACCGATTCGAAGGCAATCGCAAACACCAGGCCTTCGTGTTTTTCGCGGGTGGCGATGTGACGGGAACCGAAGAAAATCGTGAACAGGGTGATCAGCGCGCAAAAGGCCAGGGCCACGCGATGCTGTACCGGCTCATGGGTGAGGATGCTGATGGAGTCGGCCACTGCCTGGATCTGCAGGGCCAGCAAGGGCAGCACACCGATCAGCATGAACACCGTGGTCAGCGCGCCGGCCCAGGTGCTGCGAAAGCGAAACGCAAACAGGTCGGCCAGGGACGACAGTTGATACGTGCGGGTGATTTTCAATATGGGGTACAGCAGCACCGGCGCCAGCAGGAACGCGCCGGACACGCCGAGGTAGCTGGACAGAAACCCGTAGCCGTACTGATACGCCAGCCCCACCGTGCCGTAGAAGGCCCAGGCACTGGCGTAGACCCCCAGGGACAAGGTGTAGGTCAACGGATGGCGAATGATCGCCCGCGGAATCATTCCGCGCTCACTGATCCAGGCGACGCCGAACAGCGCGGCCAGGTAGGCGGCGCTGATCAGCAACATCTGGGTGAGGCTAAAGCTCATCGGCATCTTTTTGGCTCTGCAGGATGAAAGTCACGACGATCAGGATCAGCCACAGCAGATAGGGGCGATACCAGGCGCCCGTGGCGTCGATCCACCAATCCATGATGGCGGGGGAAAACAGGTAGATCCCGACGACCAGCAGCAGGACCAATCGATAGATGTACATGTTGGCCTCTGAGTAAAAAACTGCCGCGATGGTAACGGATGGCTGGCAAGCTGCAAGCGCCTTCAGCTCAAGTGCGCTTCCGCCAACGTGAGTGTGCGCGGGATGCGCGTGGCATCCCAGTGCTGGATACCCCAATCGAGCAACTCGCGCGCGCTGGCGTAGAGCAGTTCGCTGCCCGGTTGCTGCCCGAGGGCGCGCAGGGCTCTTAACAGCAACGGCGTGGCCTGGTCGGGTGTCAACGGCGGCGAGCGGTAGGACTTGCCCAATTTGTTGCCATCGGGCTGCACGATCAGCGGTACGTGCAAGTAGCGCGGTTGGCGCAGGCCCAGCAGTTCCTGCAGGTACAGCTGGCGCGGTGTGGAGTCGAGCAGGTCGGCACCGCGCACGATGTCGGTCACGCCTTGCCAGGCGTCATCCAGCACCACGGCCAATTGGTAGGCGTAGAGGCCGTCGCGCCGACGAATAACAAAGTCGCCGACCTCGCGACCCAAGTGCTGTCGGAAGTTGCCCTGCACTCGGTCAGTAAAGTGGTATTCCAGCTCGGGAACGCGCAAACGGATGGCCGCGTCGTGCAGGTCATGGCCGGCGTTACGGCACAAGCCGGGGTAGATGCCGTTATAAGGCTCCAGTTGTTTGCGCGAGCAGGTGCAAGCGTAGGCCAGTCCATAGTTGAACAGGTCGTTCAGCACTTTGGCGTAGGCATCATGCCGCTCGCTTTGTCGGACCAGTTCACCGTCCCACTCAAAGCCATAGCTTTCCAGTGCATGAAGAATCGCGTTCTGGGCGCCGGGTTCTTCGCGCGGCGGGTCCAGGTCTTCCATGCGCATCAGCCAGCGGCCATGGTTGGCGCGGGCGTCGAGGTAGGAGGCGAGGGCGGCGACCAGGGAACCAAAATGCAGATGGCCGCTGGGCGTGGGGGCGAAACGCCCGATATAGGTAGAGGCAGTCATGGGCCGGATACTACTGGAAAATCGGCAAACGCCAGAAACAAAAATGGAGCGTTAGCACGCCCCATTCGTTCAGCCCGGCAGGATTATTTGCCGACCTGTTTTTCCTTGATTTCGGCCAAGGTTTTGCAATCTACGCACAGGTCCGCGGTTGGGCGGGCTTCCAGGCGACGAATGCCGATCTCGACGCCGCAGGATTCGCACCAGCCATATTCTTCGTCTTCGATCAGTTGCAGTGTTTTGTCGATCTTCTTGATCAGCTTACGTTCGCGATCACGGGCACGCAGCTCGAGGGCGAATTCCTCTTCCTGGCTGGCACGGTCGGCCGGGTCAGGGAAGTTGGCCGCTTCGTCCTTCATATGGTCAACCGTACGGTCGACTTCCTGCATCAAGTCCTGCTTCCACTTTTGCAGGATCTTGGTGAAGTGCTGGCGCATGGGCTTGCCCATGTACTCCTCACCCTTCGTTTCGACGTAAGGTGTGAAGCCGCTGAGGCTCTGCTGCTGTTGCTTTGCTTGGGTGGACATGAATAGACCGCCTCTCACTCTTCTAATCCATTGCGCAGGATTGCAACGTCACCGACACCTGCCGGCCCTGCGGCTGCAAGCGGGCGAACTTACCAGATAGATTCAGGGTGCGCCACTCCCGGTTGTCGAAGCCCTCCGCCCAGGGGTTGCAAACTGCAGCAGCCCGCTGTGGCTGGGTATGGATCGCCTCGAATGTTGATTTTAGTCGTTTTGCTGGCGCGTGCCGGGTTCATCTCGAACGACCGAGCAGGCAATAGAGCATGTTTTACCGTGAGGGTTCGGTAGAATCCTGATTTTGTCCTCACCGTTAAGGAAGGCTAATGGCCCAGCCCTACAGTGCGCGCAGTCGCGCCATCGAACCTTTTCATGTCATGGCGTTGCTGGCGCGCGCCAACGAGCTGCAGGCGGCGGGCCATGATGTGATCCACCTGGAAATCGGCGAGCCGGATTTCACCACGGCCGAGCCGATCATTCGGGCCGGCCAGGCTGCGTTGGCCAACGGCAAAACCCGCTACACCGCCGCCCGTGGCCTGCCGGAACTGCGCGAGGCCATCAGTGGGTTCTATCAGCAACGCTACGGTTTAAGTGTCGATCCCGAGCGGATCCTGATCACGCCCGGTGGCTCGGGTGCGTTGCTGCTGGCCAGCAGTTTGCTGGTGGACCCCGGCAAGCATTGGCTGCTGGCAGACCCGGGTTATCCGTGTAACCGGCATTTTCTGCGGTTGGTGGAAGGCGCGGCGCAACTGGTACCGGTGGGCCCGGACGTGCGCTATCAACTGACGGCGGACCTGGTGGCCAAGCACTGGGACCAGGACAGCGTGGGCGCCCTCGTGGCGTCGCCGGCTAACCCGACCGGCACGATCCTGACCCGTGACGAACTGGCCGGGCTATCGAGTGCAATCAAGGCGCGCGATGGCCATTTGGTGGTGGATGAGATCTACCACGGCCTCACTTACGGCACCGACGCCGCCAGTGTGCTGGAGGTCGATGATGACGCCTTTGTCCTGAATAGTTTTTCGAAGTATTTCGGCATGACCGGTTGGCGCCTGGGGTGGCTGGTGGCGCCATCCGCTGCGGTGGGTGAACTGGAGAAGTTGGCGCAAAACCTCTACATCAGTGCGCCAAGCATGGCTCAGCATGCCGCGCTGGCGTGTTTTACCCCGCAGACGCTGAGTATCCTGGAAGAGCGCCGCGCCGAATTCGGGCGCCGTCGCGATTTCCTGCTGCCGGCATTGCGCGAGTTGGGCTTCGGTATTGCCGTCGAGCCCGAAGGCGCCTTCTATTTGTACGCTGATATCAGCGCATTCGGCGGCGATGCCTTCGCATTCTGCCGTCATTTCCTGGAAACCGAGCACGTCGCATTTACGCCCGGCCTGGATTTTGGTCGTTATCAGGCCAGCCACCACGTACGGTTTGCCTACACGCAGAACACCGAGCGCCTGCAGGAAGCAGTGCAACGCATCGCCCGTGGTCTGCGGAGTTGGCAAGGCTGATGCGTTTTTATCCTCCCCTCGAAGAAGGCCGCTTGATTCGTCGTTACAAGCGTTTTCTTACCGATATCGAAACCGTTACCGGCGAGTTACTCACGATTCACTGCCCGAACACCGGCTCGATGCTCAATTGCATGGTCGAAGGCGGGCAGGTCTGGTTCAGCCGCTCCGATGATCCCAAGCGCAAGCTGCCCGGCACCTGGGAAATCGCTGAAACGCCTCAGGGCCGCCTGGCTTGCGTGAACACGGCGCGCGCCAATCAGTTGGTGGAGGAGGCGTTGCGCGCCGGGGTCATCATCGAGCTGGATGGTTTTACCGCTCTGAAGCGCGAAGTCCCGTATGGTCAGGAGAAAAGCCGTATCGACTTCCGTTTGGACTATCCCCACGGCGCGGCCTACGTGGAAGTCAAAAGCGTCACCTTGGGGTTTGATGATTCCAGAGTGGCGGCTTTTCCCGACGCGGTGACGCAGCGCGGGGCCAAGCATCTGCGGGAGTTGGCGCACCTGGCGCGGGATGGCGTGCGGGCCGTGCAATTGTATTGCGTCAATCTGTCGGGGATCGACGCAGTGCGCCCGGCCGTGGAAATCGATGCGGCCTACGGTGCGGCATTACGCGAGGCCAAGGCCGCCGGGGTGGAAGTGCTGGCGTATGGCGTGTGCGTCACGGCGCAGGAGATTTGCGTGGAGCGCCGCCTGGACGTGTTGCTCGACTAGACATCCACCCAAAGGCCATGGGCGTCTTCGCGGCCGGGCACGGCGACCAGGCTTCTACCGGCGCACGGCCCGGCGATGCATTCACCGGTTTCGATCAGAAACAACGCGCCGTGGGTGGCACACCGTATCAAGCTAGCGCTGTCGTCGAGAAACTGGTCCGGCTGCCACTCCAGCGCGACACCGCGATGGGGGCAGCGGTTGATATAGAAGTAAGCGATGCCATCGCGGCGCACGGCCAATAACGTGCAACCGTCGATATTGAAACCGAGGCTGGTGTTGGGCGCGAGCGCGGCGGAGGAGCAGAGAAACTTCATTTCAATCCTTAAGTGCCTTGACGTTCAAATGCAAACAATTATCAAATGCCGGCTTCGCCCGTTGGCTGACGGGGTGCTACGTTCGATGCCAGTCGGGACCCGTCTGTCACCTCGGACAAGCCTCAAAAGCCCTGCCCCTGGAAGGAAACCCTGTTATGCGCCTGAGTGCCAGCGCTATTGCGCTTGTTGTCGGACTGCTGGTCAACCACGGGGCGCTGGCCTCTGAACTGCCGCAACGCTGGGTGAGTGCCGGTGGCGCGTTGTCGGAGTGGGTGGTGGCGTTGGGCGGCGAGCCGAAACTGGTCGGTGTGGACACTACCAGCCAGCATCCCGCAACGCTCAAGGCATTGCCAAGCATCGGTTACCAGCGGCAATTGTCCGCCGAGGGAGTTCTGAGCCTGCGCCCGCACTTACTTGTAGGCACAGAGGAAATGGGGCCGCCGGCGGCGCTGGCACAGATGCGCAATGCAGGTGTGCAGGTGGAGCTGTTCTCGGCGCAGCCGGATTTGCAGACGTTGAAGAGCAACCTCGGTCACTTGGGTCAGTTGCTCGGCAACGAAGCCCAGGCTGACGCGGTGTTCAGTGAGTACGAACACGCGCTGGTTCGGCACGAAGCCCTCGTTGCGACGATGCAGGCCACTCACAAGGCGCCGGGCGTGTTGTTGCTGGTCGGCAATGCCGGTGGCAAGCCGCTTGTGGCCGGTCGGGGCACGGTCGCGGATTGGGTGTTGCGGCACGCGGGTGGGCGGAATCTGGCGACGCACACCGGTTACAAACCGTTTTCTGCGGAATCGCTGGCGGGGTTGAGCCCGGATGTCCTGGTGTTCGCGGATCGCGCGCTCGGCGGTGATGCGGCGCGTGCCGCGTTGTTCAAGGAAAACCCGATTCTGGCGGCCACACCGGCGGCCAAGCGTGGGCGAGTGCTTGAGCTGGACCCGACCCTGCTGGTCGGCGGGCTGGGGCCGCGTCTGCCGCAGAGCCTGCAAGCCTTGTCGGCGGTGTTTTATCCAGACTCGACTGAATCCGCCCGATGAGCACTCTGGTAAAACCGCGCACCTTGTTTATCGGCTTGACGCTGCTGTGCGGCTTGGCGATCTGGCTGTCTTTGGCATTGGGGCCGGTGAGCCTGCCGTTGTGGGACACCCTGCGTGCGGCTTTGCGCTTGCTGGGCGTGCCGCTCGATGCCCAGGGGCTTGAGCAGGCTGAGCTGATTCTGGGGCAGATTCGTCTGCCGCGCACTCTGCTGGGCCTGGCGGTCGGAGGAGTGTTGGCGCTGTCGGGCGTGGCGATGCAAGGGCTGTTTCGCAACCCGTTGGCGGACCCCGGATTGGTCGGGGTGTCCAGCGGGGCGGCCCTGGGAGCGGCGGTCGCCATCGTCGGTGCTACGTTGCTGGGCGGTTTGCCGGAAGTGTTCGGCCCTTACCTGTTGTCGCTGTGTGCGTTTCTGGGTGGGCTGGGGGTGACTGCGCTGGTTTATCGCCTGGGGCGACGCAATGGTCAGACCCATGTAGCAACCATGCTGCTGGCGGGTATTGCTCTGACTGCGCTCGCCGGTTCGGCCGTCGGGTTGTTTACCTACCTGGCGGATGACGCGACGTTGCGTACGCTCACGTTCTGGAACCTGGGCAGCCTGAACGGTGCCAGTTATTCGCGGCTGTGGCCATTGCTGCTGGTGAGTGCCGGCGTGGCGCTATGGTTGCCGCGCCGGGCGAAGGCGTTGAATGCGCTGCTGCTTGGCGAATCCGAAGCGGGTCATTTGGGCATTGATGTTGAACGTCTCAAACGCGAGTTGGTGTTCTGCACTGCCTTGGGGGTGGGCGCGGCGGTGGCTGCGGCGGGCATGATTGGCTTTGTCGGGTTGGTGGTGCCGCACCTGGTTCGGCTGTTGGCCGGGCCCGATCATCGGGTGCTGTTACCTGCTTCGGTGTTGGCGGGCGCAAGCTTATTACTGTTTGCCGACCTGGTCGCACGGCTGGCCTTGGCACCTGCTGAGTTGCCGATTGGAATTGTGACTGCGTTTATCGGTGCGCCGTTTTTTCTCTACTTGCTGTTACGAGGACGCGCCTGATGTTGCGGGTTGAAGCCTTGCAGATCTGCCGTGATCGCAAAACCGTACTGGAGGGCGTCACCCTCGACCTGCTGCCGGGTGAAGTGCTCGGCGTACTGGGTCCCAATGGTGCTGGTAAAAGCACATTGCTGGGGGCGTTGTCGGGTGAATTGCAGGCGGATCAGGGCGCAGTGTGGCTGGATCAGAAAGCACTGGGCGCGTGGAGTGGGGCGCAGCGTGCGCAACGCCTGGCGGTGTTGCCGCAGGTGTCCACGCTGGACTTCGCTTTCCGTGTCCAGGACGTGGTCGGCATGGGGCGCCTGCCTCATCAGACGGGCAAGGCGCGTGACGACGAGATTATCAAGGCGGCGTTGCAAGCCGCCGATATCGGGCATTTAAGCGCGCGCAGTTACCTCGCCTTGTCCGGCGGTGAGCGTCAGCGTGTGCACCTGGCGCGCGTATTGGCGCAGGTATGGCCAGGTGAAGCGGGGCAGACCCTGCTGCTGGATGAGCCCACATCGATGCTCGACCCTTTGCACCAACACACCATTTTGCAAGCGGTCCGCTCCTTTTCTGATCAAGGGGCGGCGGTGCTGGTGATCCTGCATGATCTGAACCTGGCCGCACGTTACTGCGACAGGATTCTACTGCTGGCGCAAGGGCGCCCTCATGCACTGGGCACGCCGGTGCAGGTGCTGCAGCCTGAGGCCCTTAAAGCGGTGTTTGGGCTTGAAGTGCTGGTTCAGCCGCATCCGGAACGCGGGCATCCGTTGATCATCGCGCGCTGATACGGGTTTGGCAGGCAAAAAAAGACCCGGCAAGAGCCGGGTCAAATAACCGTGATTAGCCTGATGAGGAGATAATCTGAGCGCCCGAACCAAGGGCCTTTCAGTTATCGGCTGATCTCGCGACCAGTTGTGATAATCATAACGATTCTCATTTGAGAGTCAACCGTTGTTTCGGCTCGCATCAGAGCTTTTCTCAAACGCTCGTTCGAAACATGGGGGTTGGAGGGTGAAAGGTTCAGCTTTTCTGTCGTGCCGCAATTGCATCTACCTGGCGATTCAGTGCTTCCTTGCGCTCGGCAGGTATGTCATTCCAGTGCACATCCAGCAATGCCCCTTCAATCGCATATAACAGCACTTTAGACGCGCGAAATCCGCGGGTCCTGACGGCTCTGTACGCGTCGACCGCGCCCAGGCGACGCAAGTCGGATGCACTGTGGATGCCCACCGCATGCAACCACTGTGCTGAAGTCTTGCCGAGGTTTTTCAGGTGTTGCAGCTCATCGTTCATCAAGCCTCCTTGCGACGGCCGAATGGTTCGGTGGGTATCGTGACCAGGCAAGCCTGAAAAGGAGTGTAGCGCTCAGTAGGAAAAGTGCAGTTCTTTGCTCCGAAGCGGCTTAAACGCTTATAAGAATGGAGTGGTAGCCATGACCGACGCAGCCGCAAGCTCCCGGTTACGCGCTTGCATGACCGGGGCTTAGGTCGTTGGGTTCACTTGGTGCGGTAGCGCAGGCGGGTGCCGAAATTGACCGACATGAGGATTTCATCCGCGGTCAGCTCAGGCGGAAAGTAGGCGCCTGAAATCTGCGCATGCGCCAGGCTGGCGCCTTCCAGCGAGCAACCGCGCAAATCCACGCCGCGCAAATCGGCGGAGCGGAAATACGCGTCGGTGAAATCCACGCCATTGGCGTTCAGCTCGCGCAGGTCCAGCCCACGGAAGTCGCCGCCCCGCATATCGACAATGCCCTCTGTCGGGCGCTCGTGGTTGAAGCCGCGGATATCATCTTTATGCAGGAGCGAGTAGAGCGGAGTATCGAGAAGCTTGGGCTGACTCATGAAGGCGACTCCTGTTGGAATTATGACGCCATTATAGTGCCACTATTTGCAGGTCGCGCGCCTCAAGCAGCGACACGACCAAGAAATATTTCTTACAAGCCTGGCAGACGTTGGCGAATGTGCGCGACCAACGCATCCAATGTCCCGCTCTGATTGGTCTCTACGCGCTTGCTCTGCAACAGTTCTTCGGCCGTCAGCGGATCGCGGTTGGCCTGTTGTTCCTCAATAACGGCGAGGGTCGCGTCGGAAGGGTCGTTTTGTTCCGCCTGACGTTGTGCCAGCCAGCTGGCGATTACCGCGGGTGGCGCATTGCAATCCAGAATCAGAAAAGGCGCACCGGTGGCTTCGGCGACTTTGGCGGCGGCATCGCGCTGTTCGCGTTTGAGGAATGTGGCATCCAGCACCACGGGGAAACCGGCGCGCAGCACGATGGTGGCGATTTCATTCAGGCGTGCGTAGGTCTTGATGCTGGCATCGGCGGCATAGATACCGGCCTGGGGCGTGTTTTCTATCTGCTGTTGGCCGAACAGGCGCTTGCGCTCCACGTCCGAACGCAGGCGTACGGCGCCCAAGGCTTCCACCAGGCGCATGGCAACGTGGCTCTTTCCAACCGCCGACACACCGTGGGTGATCGCCAGAAAGCGCGATGGAATGGTGCTGTAGCTTTCCGCCAGATTGGCGTAGTTGCGGTACTGGCGCAGGGTGGTGGCGCGTTGCACCGGGCTGGCCTCGCTCGGCATGCTGAACAGCGCAACTTTGGCACGGACCAGGGCGCGGTAGGCTTTGTAGAAGTTCAGCAACTCAAGGCCCTGATAGTCACCGGTCAGCTCCAGGTATTGGCTGATGAAGCGGCGCGCCAGGGATTTGAGCCCGCGATCTTCCAGGTCCATGGCCAGGAAGCCGGTGTCGGCGTAAACGTCGGTGAAGCGAAACGGCTCGTTGAATTCGATGCAGTCAAAAATGACCACCTGACCATCGATCAGCGTGGCGTTGCCGAGGTGGATATCACCATGGCATTCGCGGGTGAACCCATCGAGCTTGCGTTGCGCGAGCAGTGGCTTGAGGCGCTCGAAGCTGCTTTCGGCCCAGGCTTGCAGGGCGTCGAGTTGAATCAGGTCGGCCTTATCGCTGAGGAAAGGCCGAATTTGTTCGAAGTTCTGTCGCACCGGCGCCATCACCTCGTCCGGGGTGCCGGCGGGGTGAGCTTGCGGTACGTGTGGGGCGGTGAGATGAAAGTGCGCGATCTGCCGGGCCATCTCATCGATGTGCGCACTGGTCAGTTCGCCATTGGCCTGCAAGGTGCTCAGCAGCTGGCTTTGCGGAAACTGGCGCATTTTCAGCGCGTATTCGATCACCGGGCCATCACCGCCCAATTGCGGCGATTCGGTGGTGCCGGTAATCGGCAGTACGTCCAGATATAAATCTGTTGTCAGGCGTTGGTTGAGGCGCAGTTCCTCTTTGCAAAAGTGCCCGCGATCGTCCAGGGCGGTGAAGTCCAGGAACCCGAAGTTCATCGGCTTCTTCAGTTTATAGGCATAAGGGCCGGTCAAAATGACCCAGGAGATATGGGTTTCGATGACTTGGAACGCTTCTACCGGATGCGGGTACAACGCCGGGTTTTGCAGGGCTGCGATCAGGGACTGGCTCACGGGCGATCCTTCAGAGTCTGGGGGAAATCATGGTGGGCATTATGGCCGCTGTGGGCGGTCGTGCAAACCGCTGTCCGGCTCATGTTGATCATCGATAAAGTGCGTATAATCCGCCGCCATGACTCGAACCCGATCTCCCCGTTCCCGTAAAAAAACACCCTCCCGCAGCCTGCGCCCCTGGTTGGGCTGGGCGCTCAAGCTCGGCCTTGTCGGTCTTGTCGTGCTCGCCGGCTTTGCGGTGTACCTCGACGCCGTGGTCCAGGAGAAATTCTCCGGTAAACGGTGGACCATTCCGGCCAAGGTCTACGCACGCCCGCTGGAGTTGTTCACCGGCCAGAAGCTGAGCAAGGACGACTTCCTCACCGAGCTCGACGCGCTCGGTTATCGTCGTGAACCCGTCAGCAATGGCCCCGGTGCCGCCGCCGTCAGCGGTAACACCGTCGATTTGAACACCCGTGGTTTCCAGTTCTATGAAGGTCTGGAAAAACCTCAGCCGGTACGTGTGCGCTTCTCCGGCGACTATGTAGCCGAACTGTCGTCGCTCAACGGCTCGAAGCTGCCGGTGGTTCGCCTGGAACCGCTGATGATCGGCGGCATTTACCCCAAGAATCTCGAAGATCGCATCCTGATCAAGCTGGACCAGGTGCCGCCGTACCTGCTCGAAACGCTGGTTGCGGTGGAGGATCGCGATTTTTACAGTCACTGGGGCGTCTCGCCCAAGTCGATTGCCCGCGCCATCTGGGTAAATACCTCCGGCGGCAAAATGACCCAGGGCGGCAGTACGCTTACCCAGCAATTGGTCAAGAACTTCTACCTGACCAACGAGCGCAGCCTGACCCGCAAGCTCACTGAAGCCATGATGGCGATGCTGCTTGAGCTGCACTACAGCAAGCAGGAAATTCTCGAGGCTTACCTTAATGAAGTCTTCGTCGGCCAGGACGGCCAGCGCGCGGTGCATGGTTTTGGCCTGGCCAGTCAGTTCTTTTTCGGTCAGCCGCTGTCCGAATTGAAGCTGCATCAGGTCGCACTGCTGGTCGGCATGGTCAAGGGCCCGTCCTATTACAACCCGCGTCGCAACCCGGAGCGCGCGCTGGAACGCCGTAACCTGGTGCTGGACGTGCTGGAGCAGCAGGGTGTCGCAACCGCCGAGCAGGTTGCCGCAGCCAAGAAAATGCCGCTGGGCGTGACCTCGCGTGGCAAGTTGGCGGACAGCTCCTTCCCCGGCTTTATCGACCTGGTCAAACGCCAGTTGCGTGAAGACTACCGCGACGAAGACTTGACCGAGGAAGGCCTGCGGATCTTCACCAGCTTCGATCCGATCCTGCAGATGAAGGCCGAAGCATCGGTCAACGACACCTTCAAGCGCCTGACCGGCCGCAAGGGTTCCGATGAAGTGGAAGCGGCAATGGTCGTGACCAATCCTGAGACGGGTGAAGTGCAGGCCATGATCGGCAGTCGTCAGGCCAGCTTCGCCGGATTCAATCGGGCCTTGGATGCTGTGCGTCCGATTGGCTCGCTGGTCAAGCCGGCGGTGTATTTGACGGCGTTGGAAAAACCGAACAAGTACACGCTCACCAGCTGGCTCTCGGACGATCCGCTGTCGGTCAAGGGCGCCGATGGCCAGGTCTGGACCCCCCAGAACTTTGATCGCCGTTCCCATGGCACGGTATTTCTGTACCAGGGGTTGGCGCACTCCTACAACATCTCCACGTCTCGGCTTGGCTTGGAAGTCGGGGTGCCGAGCGTGCTCAAGACGCTGGCGCGCCTGGGCATCGAGCGGGAATTCCCGGCGTTCCCATCGATCCTGCTGGGCGCCGGCGCCATGACGCCAATGGAAGTTGCAACCATGTACCAGACCCTGGCCAACGGTGGCTTCAACACGCCGATGCGCGGTATTCGCAGCGTATTGACGGCCGAGGGTGAACCGCTCAAGCGCTATCCGTTCCAGATTCAGCAGCGTTTCGACGCGGGTTCCATCTACCTGATCCAGAACGCTATGCAGCGCGTGATGCGCGAAGGTACTGGCAGTTCGGTCTATAAAGTGCTGCCTTCGAATCTGACGTTGGCGGGCAAGACGGGTACCAGTAACGATTCGCGCGACAGCTGGTTCGCAGGTTTTGGACAGGATGTGCTGGCTGTCGTGTGGTTGGGCCGTGACGATAATGGCAAGACGCCGTTCACCGGTGCCACGGGGGCGTTGCAGGTCTGGACCAGTTTCATGCGCAAGGCCGACCCGCTTCCGTTGAACATGCCGCAGCCGGACAACATTGTGCAGGCCTGGATTGATCCACACACCGGCCAGGGCTCCGATGCGAACTGTCCGGGGGCGGTGCAGATGCCGTATATTCGCGGCAGCGAACCACCACCCGGTGCCGCGTGCGGTGGCGGTGCCCCTGCTGACGCGGAATCGGTGATGGACTGGGTCAAGGGCTGGATGAATTAAGCAAAGAGGGTTTCAAGTGAACAAGTGGTGGATTCCAGCTATTACAGCGCTGGCTTTGCTCAGCGGTTGCTCCAGCGTGCAGCGCGGTTCCATTCCCGTGGTGGACTCGAGCACAGCCGTTTCCAATAGCGACCGTATCTCGGCCAATGGCGGCTTCCGCCAGACCGTGACCAAGCGTCCTGTGCAGGCCGCGGCCCAAGCGGTGCCGCAGGATTCGGGCGTGGTAGTGATGGTTCCCGGCGGCGGTGCTGCCACTGCGGCGCCGATCAGCGCTGAGCCGTGGACGCCAGGGCCAAGCACTTCCGGGCCGATCGATGCCACGCCGATTCAGACGGCGCCAGTCAATCAGGGCACCTATAACATGCCATCGTCGCCGAGCGGCATCCCGTCGTCTTCCAATGCGGGTGGCCTGTCGGCTGATGAGCAGTTGGACGGGCCGGTGCTGGCCTTGCTGACTACCGCGCAACAGCAGCAGGCAGGCGGCGATTTGAATGGCGCATCGTCGAGCCTTGAACGTGCGCAACGTGTTGCGCCGCGTGAGCCTCAGGTTCTGTATCGCTTGGCGCAGGTGCGCATGGCCCAGGGCGACGCGCCGCAGGCTGAACAGTTCGCGCGTCGCGGTCTCAGCCTGGCCAATGGTCGGCCTGACCTGCAAGCCAGCCTATGGGCTTTGATCGGTGATGCGCGCGCGGCGCAGGGTGATGCCGCCGGTGCGGCCCAGGCTCGGCAGAAAGCCAAGGTCAACCTCTGATGGATGGGCGTTTTCATGCGATTGCCGAACAGTTATTGCTGATCGAGCGGGAATTGCGTGTGCAGGGCTGGTGGGACGAGACGCCTCCCAGCCCTGAGGCGCTCAGGAGTGTCGAGCCGTTTTCGGTGGACACGCTGGACTTTCATCAATGGCTGCAGTGGGTTTTCCTGGCGCGCATGAAGCACATCCTTGAGCAGGATCTGCCTCTGCCCGGCGCATCGGGAATTCTGGAAATGGCCGAGATGGTCTACGCCGACCGGCCTGTGGAAAGCCTCGGGCTGCGCAATGCGCTGAAAAAGTTCGATCAATTGATCGTCGGCGCTCGTTAATTGCCTGACTGCCGGCTTTTTCGGCAGTCTTGCGCATATTTCTACCGCTTGACGACATTCAGGCGAGTTTTATCCCTCCTCACAGCCCTTTCTTATGCGTTCTCATGCGCTTAGTTGGAAAAAAGCGCAATTATTGCTTGACTTGAACGGCCTGAAACAGAAGAATCCAAAGTCCGCTGTATCGGGACTGCCAGAAGCAGGCCCGCTCAGCAGATCATGAGGCGCACATCCGCGCCGACCTGTTACACCCGCAACGCGTTACCTCGCGCTGGGTGGGAAAAGCCCGCAACACTTGGGACGATCCCAATACTTGCTCAGTCAGTGCTGACGTAGTCGGCGACCACCGTCGCTCATGCTCTGTTGAGAAGTAAACCTATTAAGACCCGTCGGTTTTCAACGGACGGTATTCTGGCGTTTTAGAGGTGAACAACGTGGAGCTTTTATCTGGTGGTGAGATGCTCGTCCGCTTTTTGCGTGACGAAGGCGTCGACTATATCTACGGGTACCCAGGTGGTGCTCTTCTGCATGTTTACGACGCGCTGTTCAAGGAACCGGCTGTTACCCACATCCTGGTTCGCCACGAACAAGCCGCGACCCATATGGCTGACGGCTATGCCCGTGCCACCGGTAAAGCCGGTGTGGTGCTGGTAACGTCAGGCCCAGGCGCAACCAATGCCATTACCGGCATCGCGACTGCTTATATGGACTCCATCCCAATGGTGATCATTTCCGGCCAGGTTGCCAGCACCATGGTCGGTACCGACGCATTCCAGGAAACCGATATGATCGGTATCTCCCGGCCGATCGTGAAACACAGCTTCATGATCAAGCATGCCTCGGAAATTCCGGAAGTCATGAAAAAGGCGTTCTACCTCGCGCAGTCCGGTCGTCCGGGCCCTGTGGTGGTCGATATTCCGAAAGACATGACCAACCCGGCGGAGAAATTCGAATACATTTTTCCGAAGAAAGCCAAATTGCGCTCCTACAGCCCGGCCGTCCGTGGGCACTCGGGGCAAATTCGCAAGGCAGCGGAAATGCTCCTGGCGGCCAAGCGTCCCGTGCTGTACTCGGGGGGTGGCGTGATCCTGGGCGGTGGCTCCGCGCCGCTGACCGAACTGGCCAAGCTGCTCAACCTGCCGGTAACCAATACCTTGATGGGCCTCGGTGCATTCCCGGGTTCGGATCGTCAGTTCGTCGGCATGCTCGGTATGCACGGCAGCTACACCGCCAACCTGACCATGCACCACGCGGATGTCATCCTGGCGGTTGGCGCGCGGTTCGACGACCGTGTGATCAATGGCGCGAGCAAGTTTTGCCCGAATGCCAAGATCATCCACATCGACATTGACCCTGCATCCATCTCCAAGACCATCAAGGCCGATGTGCCGATCGTGGGGCCGGTGGAAAGCGTATTGACTGAAATGGTGGCAGCGCTCAAGGACATCGGTGAAGCGCCGAACAAGGAGTTTGTCGCCAGTTGGTGGAAGCAGATCGACGAATGGCGCGGTGATCGCGGCCTGTTCCCGTACGACAAGGGCGACGGCAGCATCATCAAGCCCCAAACCGTGATCGAAACCCTCTGCGAAGTGACCAAGGGCGACGCCTTTGTGACCTCCGACGTGGGGCAGCACCAGATGTTCGCTGCGCAGTACTACAAGTTCGACAAGCCGAACCGCTGGATCAACTCCGGTGGCCTGGGCACGATGGGCTTTGGTTTCCCAGCGGCCATGGGGGTGAAGCTGAGCTTCCCGGAGGCGGACGTTGCGTGCGTCACCGGCGAAGGCAGCATCCAGATGAACATCCAGGAGCTGTCGACGTGCCTGCAGTACGGCCTTCCCGTGAAGATCGTCTGCTTGAACAACGGCGTGCTGGGCATGGTTCGTCAGTGGCAGGACATGAGCTACGGTAGCCGTCACTCCCATTCCTACATGGAATCGTTGCCGGACTTCGTCAAGTTGGTTGAAGCCTATGGCCACGTCGGCATTCGCATCACCGATCTGAAAGATCTGAAGCCTAAGATGGAAGAGGCGTTCGCCATGAAGGATCGCCTGGTGTTCATCGATATTCAGGTGGATACCAGCGAGCACGTCTACCCGATGCAGATCAAAGACGGCTCTATGCGCGACATGTGGCTGAACAAGACGGAGCGTACTTAATCATGCGGCATATTATCTCCCTGCTTCTGGAGAACGAACCCGGCGCCCTGTCGCGTGTTGTCGGCCTGTTTTCACAACGTAACTACAACATCGAAAGCCTGACCGTGGCCCCAACCGAAGATCCGACCCTGTCGCGTCTGACGTTGACCACCGTCGGCCACGATGAGGTGATCGAGCAGATCACCAAAAACCTCAACAAGCTGATCGAAGTGGTCAAGTTGGTCGACCTGTCTGAAAGCGCCCATATCGAGCGCGAGCTGATGCTGGTTAAAGTCAAGGCCACGGGCGCCCAGCGTGCCGAGATCAAGCGCACTACCGATATTTATCGCGGGCAGATCGTCGATGTGAGCGCCAGTGTTTATACCGTTCAACTGACCGGTACGAGCGACAAGCTGGACAGCTTCATCCAGTCGATCGGGACGGCCTCGATTTTGGAAACCGTCCGCAGTGGTGTCACCGGGATTGCCCGTGGCGACAAAGTACTCAGCATCTAAACCAAATTAGCGAATGGCCTTACGGCCTGGATATATAGAGGAACCTCATGAAAGTTTATTACGATAAAGATTGTGACCTGTCGATCATCCAGGGCAAGAAAGTCGCCATCATCGGCTACGGCTCCCAAGGTCACGCGCAAGCCTGCAACCTGAAAGACTCCGGCGTTGACGTGACTGTCGGCCTGCGCAAAGGCTCGGCCACCGTGGCCAAGGCTGAAGCCCACGGCCTGAAAGTGACGGACGTCGCTTCCGCCGTTGCTGCTGCCGACCTGGTCATGATCCTGACCCCGGACGAGTTCCAGTCTTCGCTGTACAAGAACGAAATCGAGCCGAACATCAAAAAAGGCGCCACCCTGGCGTTCTCCCACGGCTTCGCGATCCACTACAACCAGGTTGTGCCGCGCGCCGACCTCGACGTAATCATGATCGCGCCGAAAGCACCGGGCCATACCGTGCGTTCCGAGTTCGTCAAAGGCGGTGGTATCCCTGACTTGATCGCGATCTACCAGGACGCGTCGGGCAACGCCAAGAACGTTGCGCTGTCCTACGCCGCCGGCGTGGGTGGCGGTCGTACCGGCATCATCGAAACCACCTTCAAGGACGAGACCGAAACCGACCTGTTCGGCGAGCAAGCCGTTCTGTGCGGCGGTACCGTTGAGCTGGTTAAAGCCGGTTTCGAAACCCTGGTTGAAGCTGGCTACGCGCCGGAAATGGCCTACTTCGAATGCCTGCACGAACTGAAGCTGATCGTTGACCTCATGTACGAAGGCGGTATCGCCAACATGAACTACTCGATCTCCAACAACGCCGAATACGGCGAGTACGTGACTGGCCCGGAAGTCATCAACGCCGAGTCCCGTCAGGCCATGCGTAACGCCCTGAAACGCATTCAGGACGGCGAGTACGCCAAAATGTTCATCAGCGAAGGCGCTACCGGCTACCCTTCGATGACCGCCAAGCGTCGTAACAATGCTGCTCACGGTATCGAAGTCATCGGCGAGCAACTGCGCTCGATGATGCCGTGGATCGGTGCCAACAAGATCGTCGACAAAGCCAAGAACTAAGTCGTACGCATCAGCGAAAAACGCGGCTTAGGCCGCGTTTTTTCGTTTGGGTCGCCGGTTCTGGTATAAAGCTGCATCGTTTGCCGGCGAACACTCGCCGCACGTCTTTGTTGAATTTTTCAAACTGTTGCAAGGTAAAGTCCATGAGCGAACGTCCCGAAGAGCCAAGCCAGGCTTCTGACGCCGAAAGCCTGCTGCCGATCGATGAACATGTCGAAGAAGGGCATGACGCGGAAGGTCGCAAGGTCCGGCATCGTGGCATCTATCTTCTGCCCAACCTGTTTACGACTGCGAACCTGTTTGCTGGGTTCTACTCCATCATCAACTCCATGAGCGCGCAAAGCGCGTTGGCGGCGGGTGATGCCGTAAGCGCCAGCAAATATTTCGGCTTTGCCGCCATCGCGATTTTCGTGGCCATGGTGCTCGACGGCCTGGATGGTCGTGTGGCGCGAATGACGAATACGCAAAGCGCTTTCGGGGCCGAATACGACTCGCTGTCGGATATGGTCGCGTTTGGTGTTGCCCCGGCCTTGCTGGCATTTGCCTGGGCGTTGGGTGATATGGGCAAGGTCGGCTGGATGGTCGCCTTCATTTATGTCGCGGGTGCCGCGCTGCGTCTGGCGCGCTTCAATACTCAAGTGGGCACCGCCGACAAGCGTTATTTCATTGGATTGGCCAGCCCTGCCGCTGCGGGTGTGGTAGCGGGCATCGTCTGGGCGTTCAGTGACTACGGCATCCAGGGGTCGAAAATGTCGTTCCTGGTGGCACTGATGGTTGCCGCTGCTGGGATGCTGATGGTGAGTAACATCAAGTACAACAGCTTCAAGGAGCTGGATCTCAAGGGGCGGGTGCCTTTCGTGGCGATTCTTGTGGTGGTGTTGGTGTTCGCTGTGGTGTTCAGCGACCCGCCGCGTATTCTGCTGCTGGCGTTCCTGGCTTATGCAGCGTCGGGGCCGATTCAATATCTGCTGCGTCTGCGTCGGGACAAAACGCTGCCTTAATGTAATTTCGCCCATACTCCGCAGTCTATTGGTGCATCAGTTCTCCAACGCTGCGGAGTTGCCATGTTAATTAAATCGCCTAAAGCGTCCGATTGCCACGAATCGGATGTCACCCCCGAGTCCTTCTACCTCTCTCGCCGCAGCTTGCTCGGTGGTGCGCTTGCCGGCATTGCCACCAGCAGCTTGCCACGCTGGGCGAGCGCGGATGAAGCTGCCCGTTATGCCGACGTCGAGCCGGGCAGGGCGCCTGGCTGGTTTGCCGAGAAGCTGCCTGCTACAAAGTGGCAAGCGATAACGGTCAAGGATGAGGCCATCACGCCATTCAAAGACGCAACGCACTACAACAACTTCTACGAGTTCGGTACCGACAAGGGGGATCCGGCGAAAAACGCCGGTTCGCTCAAGACTGAGCCCTGGAGTGTTGTGATTGATGGTGAGGTTGCAAAGCCTGGGCGTTATGCCCTGGAAGATTTCATTAAGCCTTATCAATTGGAAGAGCGCATCTACCGGCTGCGGTGTGTCGAAGCGTGGTCGATGGTTATTCCATGGATAGGGTTTCCGATTGCAGCCCTGCTCAAGCAGGTCGAGCCGACTTCCAAGGCCAAGTACATCCGTTTCGAAACCCTGCAGGATCCTAAGAGCATGCCGGGTCAACGTTCCAGCTTCGCGTTGATTGATTGGCCATATGTAGAAGGTTTGCGTCTGGACGAGGCAATGAACCCTTTGGCGATTCTTGCCGTGGGCATGTATGGGCGGGAGCTGCCTAACCAGAATGGCGCACCCTTGCGTCTTGTTGTGCCTTGGAAGTATGGCTTCAAGAGTGTGAAGTCAATTGTCCGCATCAGTCTTGTCAGTGAGCAACCGAAAACCACCTGGCAAAGCATCGCTGCGGATGAGTATGGGTTTTATGCGAATGTGAATCCTACGGTCGATCATCCTCGTTGGACACAGGCCCGTGAGCGTCGGCTGCCGAGCGGCCTATTCAGTCCCAATGTGCGTGAAACGCAAATGTTCAATGGGTACTCGCAAGAGGTGGCGTCTCTTTATACGGGCCTCGATCTGCGGAAGAACTATTGATGCGTCAACTTATCTGGCGTGTTGCCGTCTTTATAGCCGTGGCGATATGGCCGTTGTATTGGCTATACCAGGCATGGAGTTCTGCACTGGGCCCCGATCCGGGCAAGGTGTTGGTTGATCGGTTGGGTCTGGGGACCTTGATCCTGCTACTGATCACTCTGGCAATGACCCCGATGCAGAAGCTCACTGGATGGTCGGGATGGATAGCGGTGCGCCGGCAGTTGGGGTTGTGGTGCTTTGCTTATGTGGTGCTGCACTTGGCGGCCTATGGTGTCTTTGTTCTGGGGCTGGATTGGTCGCAACTGGGAGTGGAGCTGCGCAAGCGCCCGTACATTATTGTCGGAGCGTTGGGTTTCCTGGGTTTGTCAGCGTTGGCAGTGACATCGAATCGCTATAGTCAGCGCCGGCTGGGTAAGCGTTGGAAGAAGCTGCATCGTCTTGTGTACGTAATTCTTGGGCTTGGCTTGTTGCATATGCTGTGGATCGTGAGGGCGGATCTTAAAGAATGGGCCGTCTACGCCTCTCTAGGTGCGGCGCTTCTGGTCTTGCGAATTCCGCCGGTTATGCGGCGTATCCCGCGGGTTATCGCGAAAAAATCATCTTTCGCGACAAAAGCATAATTAACGCTTGACGGCAGATTCCAGAAGTCTATAATTCGCCCCACTTCCGGCGCAGTCGAAAC